>JARLFW010000039.1 GCA_031296345.1 Nitrosotalea sp.
AAAAAGGGAGCATTTCTTGATTCTGTCTTTGATAAAATTGCAGAAGTTGCAATATTTCTTGGACTCTTAGTTGGCGGATGTTCTCAAGGGTATCTTGTATTGTTGGCAATAGGACTTTCTCTACTTGTTAGTTATACTAGGGCAAGAGCAGAATCTCTTGGAGTTCAACTTCAAGGCATAGGCATAGGGGAACGTGCAGAAAGATTACTTGTAATTGCAATAATTGGAATGATTGGATTTCTAAATTATGCTGTAATGATTGTGGCAATAATTGCGGGAATAACATTTGTTCAGAGAATAATAACAACAGCTCGCGGAATAAAAGATTAGACTATCTTAGTCTGCCGGTCTGACGTCTTGAATCAGCTGATCTGATTTTCAGAATTCCAAAGTGTATTGCACATGAAATACAATACCATTTGAGTACTGTAGGTGATGCAATGTATGCTCCTTGAGCTCTTAGCTCTTTTGCTAAAGTATGTTCTACTAGATTTAATCTTGATGTTACCTTCTTTGCCTTGTCTCGTGGAACTGTAGCACCACAGTTTGTACACTGGATACGACCAGTAGATCCTTTTCCTCCTTTCTGTCTTCCACGACTAGCACGCTTTAGTG
The DNA here is from genome assembly GCA_031296345.1 of Nitrosotalea sp. Taxonomy (GTDB): domain Archaea; phylum Thermoproteota; class Nitrososphaeria; order Nitrososphaerales; family Nitrosopumilaceae; genus Nitrosotalea. The sequence continues at coordinate 616 of JARLFW010000039.1, forward strand.
GCATGTTTTACCTGTAAGGTGCCTCTTTATAACGATATTTGACACCCTGGGGTTTTACCTGTTTACTAGCTAATGGGACATGTTTTAGTTGTCCATTGTAATCCTTGTTTGAAATCTGGCTATTCATTTGAGATGATATTGTGAGATCTCTAGTTACACATTTCCATGTCTTGGAAAATTTAAATTTCATATTATTCTAGAATCATCATGCGCGGCCTTTGCCATGTCTGTCTTGCATCTAATGTGGATGTATCTGTAGTAAAGGGCAAGATAATATGTCAATCCTGTCTAAAAGGTCAGAAAAAGGACTAAATGGAAAGGTACTGGCATCAAATTAAATGAAGATTGCAATTTTCTCCCATTGTACAATAGATGAGATATCTCAAAATGATATAGTAGAAACTGCTGGTGGTCCTGCGTGTTATTGTGGACTGACAGCAAAAAATATGAAGTTTGAAATTGATCTTCATACCAAAGTGGGGACAGATTTTTCATTTCGTACCGAACTTGAAAAAAAAGGAATCTTTCTTTCTCAGAGTTCTATCGTTGATACACCTACTACTAGATTCCTATTGAAAATATTTGGAACAGAGCGTGATCTCTATCTTAAAGCAAAATGTGATCCGATTGAATCCATAAAATCTGATGCTGATGCCGCAATAGTAAGTCCTGTATTTGATGAAGTCTCTGAAGAAACACTAGATGCAATAAAAGAAAATTTTGATTTTACATTACTTGATCCTCAAGGATATCTACGTCGAATAGATGATACTGGTAAAATCTTTTTGGAAAAAACTCTACTTGACTTGTCTGGCATAACTGCAATTAAAACAGATCCTGATGAGGCATTTTATCTTACAGGTTTGAAAGAAAAAGAAGCAATGATTGCATTACAAAAAAAAGGTGTTAAACATGTACTTTATACTGACAAACAAAACATTACGATGCTTGCAAAAGATAGGATGTACCACCTAAAAATTCCAAATATGTCCATAGGTGATACCACTGGAGTTGGAGACATATTTTGTGCAGCTTTTACTTGTTCTTATTTGAAAGAAAAAGATCCTATCTGGGCAATCTGTTTTGCTGTGGGTGCAGCACAAGCTGCACTTGAGACAAATACTACTGGACTTGGAAAAGTACCACTTGGCGGTGACACTGAAAGAAATGCGGCATATCTTTACAATTTAATGCAGTTCTCAAGTGTCTAGGCTTTTATTGAATGAGGTGTGAATCATACCTGTGAAGGTTGCAATATTTAGTCAGGATCATGAACAGACTGTAAAATCTCTAAAACTTTCACTTGAAAGCCATGGGATAGAAGCTGTGACTCTTGGAAAAAAGCCACTGGGAAATGATATTGACTATGTAATAGTAACAGGCGGAGACCGAGGAGTTCGAACATATTTCCATCATTTTACAAACTCGACAATTCCAGTGCTTGGTATAAACGAGTACGAGTCAAGCGGATTTTTAGCCCAGACTGATCTTAAACAATTTCCACTCTATCTTAACAGATTGAAAAAAGGTGACTTTTCAATTGAAGCTCTTCCAAGAGTTGGTGTAAAAATTGATGACAAGCCAATCTATCCTGCATTAAATGATGTTGCAATATTCTCCTCAAAGAGTGCAACACTAGTAGAGCATGTCTTGCGAGTAAATGGAGAAGAGCTTTGGCATGACAGCAGCGATGGCTTGATTATCTCAACCCCTATTGGCTCATCTGCATATTCCATGTCTGCAGGCGGTCCTGCGGTTTATCAAAATTCTAAAGTATTCTGTATCGTATCAGTAAACTCACTTGATATCACAAGACGCCCTCTAATAGTTCCTGAAGATACTTTGATTGAAATTGATGATATATCATCTAGTCTGCGATGTGAAGTTGTGGTTGATGGAAAAGACAGATTCAAAGTTGACAAGATTGTTACATGTACCAAGTTTCCACAACCTGCAAATGTCATTAGGATGAAAAAGGATTCTACTACCGTATCAGCTCTTGCCAAAAAAGTAAAACTTGCAGATGAGCTATTGAATATGCCGCCAAGCTCCAAGTTGTTACTAAAGACACTCGAGTACGAAGGCTCTCTTACACAAAAAGAACTTGCTGAAAAAACTCTGCTTCCTGATAGGACTGTTAGACTTGCATTAAGTCACTTACTTGAGAAAGGATATGTAAAACGTAGAGTCTCATTACGCGATACTCGCCAGAGAATATATGAAATTCCAAAATAGTTCTTAGGCGCTGGCTGACGCTCTAATGAATGCCTCAAATGACTCTTCGGGATGACCTGGTCTACTACTAAACTCTGGATGGTACTGAACTCCTAGGTAGAATCTATGTGAGGGAATCTCTAATACTTCCATGCGTTTTTTGTTGTCACTGTACCCTGAAAACTTCATGCCCTTTGAGGAAAACATCTCCAAGTATTTTTGATTAAATTCAAATCTATGTCTGTGTCTTTTTTGTATTTTATTGGATTTGTAAAGCTTGAACGCTAGTGTGTTTTCTTCAACTGTAATATCATGTGCTCCAAGACGTAGTGAGCCGCCCTTGTTCTCAATTGATTTCTGTTCTGGTAAAAGATCAATTATTGGGTTTTCCGTACTAGGAGATATTTCAGTAGAGTTTGCATTTGCCAATCCGCACACATTTCTTCCAAAAGCTACTGCTGCTAGCTGAAAGCCAAAACAGATTCCAAGGTATGGAATATTTTTCTCTCTTGCATAGTTTGCTGTATTGATTATTCCCTCTGATCCTCTGTCTCCAAAACCCCCTGGAACAATTATGCCGTTGTATGATGCTAGTTTGTTTACATCGCCGTTTAGTTCTTCAGAGTCTATCCAATCAATTATTACGTTTTTGCCAATCTTTGCACCTGCATGTTTTAGTGCATGATTTACACTTACATAACTATCTGCAAGTTTGACATATTTGCCAACCATTGCAATTCGTACTGATTCTTTTGTATTTTGAAATGAATTTATTATTGCATTCCACTTGTCCCAGTTTGCAGAAGTGTTAACCAGTCCAACTTTTCCGAATTTCTTGAATATTACGTCAATTATTCCCTGATCATATAGCATCTGTGGAACTAACAGAATTGATTCTGCATCATGACATGAAAATACATCGCGTTCTGTAACGTTTGAAAATAATGAAATCTTTTTCCTTGCAGCCATCTCAAGTGGTCTTGTACATCGGACTGCAAGTAAATCTGGCTGGATACCAATTCTTCGTAGTTCCTGAACACTGTGTTGAGTAGGTTTTGTTTTTTGTTCTCCCACTACATCCAGGGAAGGTGCAAGAGTTACGTGAACAAAGATTACACTTTCAGGCCCTTCCTCTAATCTCATCTGTCTTAATGCTTCCAGAAATGGTAGACTCTCAATATCACCTACTGTTCCACCACATTCTACTACTAGCATGTCAAGACCCTCAGTTTTGACTATCTTTCTTATTCTGTCTTTGATTGCGTCTGTTACATGTGGGATTATCTGTACACAAGCTCCTAGGTACTCTCCACGTCTCTCAGCCTCTATTACACTCGAGTAAATCTGGGCTGTTGTAATATTGTGAGTTTTTGGTATGTTTTGATTTAGAAATCTCTCATAATTTCCTATATCCATATCGCACTCTCCGCCGTCTTCTGTGACAAAGACCTCTCCATGTGCAATAGGATTCATTGTTCCTGCATCATAGTTCAGATATGGATCAAATTTCACACAAGAGACTTTTTGATTAGAAAGCTGGAGTAACTTTGCAATAGAAGATGAAACTACCCCTTTTCCAAGGCCAGACATGACTCCTCCAGTAACGAAAATATATTTTGTAGACTCGGTCTGCATATCTATGATGGATTGGAGGTCTTTTTATTTCTTATTCTGGGATTGTAGATTTCTTTAGGCTCTTTGTAAAAGATTCAATTTTACCTTCGATCTTTTCTGATGACGCATTTTCTATTAGTCGTAAAAACGCACTTCCTACAATTATTGCGTCTGCCCCAGATTTTATTATGAATCTTGCCTGATCTGGATTGCTTACACCAAATCCAACTGCAAGCGGAATTTTACCATCAAGTATCTTTTTGGCATTCTTTATTGCATGTGTGGTGTAATCTTGGAATTGTTGTTGACCTCCAGTGGTTCCAAATACTGATACCAAATATAGAAAACCTGATGAAACGCCTGATGTTTTTTTGATTCTCTGTGGTGTTGTATTTGGCGAGATTAAAAATATTGTATCCATTTCATGTTTCTTTGCTGCTTGAAGAAAATCTTTTGATTCATCAACTGACATGTCAGGAAGAATTAATCCGTCAATTCCTGCCTTTTTTACAATGGATATGAATTTCTCATAACCGTGTCTGTAAAGGAGATTTGTATAGGTCATCAAAACAAGTGGTATGTCTGTCTCCTTGCGAATTTTTTTCACTAGGGTGAGAAACTTGTCAAAATTCATTCCTTTTTGTAATGCATGAAAACCAGCATTTTGAATTACAGGTCCATCTGCTAACGGATCTGAAAATGGCATTCCGAGTTCTATTATGTCGGCTCCTCCCTTTACTAATCCGCGAACTGCTGATATGGTCCCTTTTTCATTTGGAAATCCCGCCATGGTATATGCTATCAAGGCCTTTTGGTTTTTGGACTTGAGGTCTTGAAATTTACTTTTTATTCTTGACATTTTTACTCAAATATCTCCCAACTTCTTCTACATCTTTGTCTCCTCTACCTGATAATGTTACAACTATGCTCTCACTCTTTGGCATGTTCTTTGCAATTTTTATTGCATATGCAATTGCATGTGCTGATTCAAGAGCCGGTATGATTCCTTCGTGTTTTGAAAGTAAAAGAAATGCCTCTACTGCTTCCTTGTCATTTACTGCATCATACTTTACCCTCTTTGCATCTTTTAGATACGAATGCTCTGGGCCGACTCCTGGGTAGTCCAATCCTGCTGATATGCTATGTGTCTCACTAATTTGTCCCTCTTTGTCTTGTAGAAGATATGTGAGCATTCCATGAAGAATTCCTTTTGATCCAGCTACTAGTGTTGCAGAATGGTGACCACTCTTGATTCCTTCTCCTCCAGCTTCAATTCCAAACATCTTGGTATCTTCATCGATTAATGGATAGAAAGTTCCAATTGCATTCGAGCCTCCTCCCACACATGCTACAACAGAATCTGGTGATTTTTTTTCTAATTCTTTCATCTGTGTAAGAATTTCGTTTCCTATGACTGATTGGAAATCTCTTACCATTACTGGATATGGATGTGGACCAACTGCTGATCCTAAAAGATAGTAAGTTGTTTTTACATTTGTAATCCAATCACGTATTGCTTCATTGATTGCATCCTTGAGGGTCTGTGTTCCTTCTTTAACTGGATGTACTTTAGTCCCAAGTAAATTCATTCTAAAGACATTTAGCTTTTGCCTTTGGGTATCTTTGTAGCCCATGTAGACTTCACCATGTAATCCTAAAGCAGAGCATGCCATGGCAGTTGCAACACCGTGTTGTCCTGCGCCAGTTTCTGCAATGATTCTTTTTTTCTTCATTCTTTTTGCAAGCAACCCTTGACCTAGCGTGTTGTTAATCTTGTGGGCTCCACCGTGCAACAAATCCTCTCTTTTGAGATATATTTTTGCACCACCTGCAAATTCTGTTAGGTTTTTTGCAAGGTAAAGCGGAGTAGGCCTTCCAGCATACTGCGTCAGGTAATAGCGTAATTCTTTCTTAAATTCTGCATCGTCTTTGTACTTTAGATATGCCTCTTCTAGTTCCTCTACTGCAGGAACTAGGGTTTCAGGAATGTATCTTCCTCCAAATTCTCCAAATTTGCCATTCTTGGGGTATTTTAGTTTCATATTGCTAATACCAACTCTTCTACTAATCCCTTGATATCTTTACTCTTCATTATACTGCTGCCAACAAGAAATGCGTCTGCGCCACATTTACGTAGAAATTGAATATCTTTTGGTGATTCTATTCCGCTTTCTGAGATTATGATCCTTTTCTCATTTTTGTCTTTTAAGATGGTCTGTGTTGTTTGAAGATCAATTTCCAAAGTGTCTAAATTCCGATTATTTATCCCAAGTATGTCTGCCTGAGTTTTTGTAGAATCTGTAAATTCTTTCTTTGTATGAGATTCTAACAATACTAGTAGATTCTTTTTGTGTGCATATGCAATAAAATCGTCAATATCACTTGCAAAATTTTTATCAAATATTGCCTGTATTAGTAGAACCACATCTGCTCCCAGTTTTTCAGCCGCATCGATTTGAACTTTATCCACCACTATATCCTTCATTAAAAGTGGAACTTGAACTTGTTTACGAATTTTTGTGAAATATTCTGGCGAGCCATTAAACAGGTGGGGCTGTGTCAAAACTGATAGTCCAACTGCCCCTCCTTCTACCATTTGCTTTGCAATTAAAACAGGATCGGAAATTTCTCGAATGTCTCCAAGAGATGGTGAAGAAAATTTTACTTCAGTTATTAGAGATGCATGTTTGTTATTTCTAATTTGTTCAATTAGGTTTTTTCCTGAATTGGAATTTTTGTAATTGATCTCATACACTTTGTCATTTATTGCCTTTTGTGAATTATTGGCAAGTTTTTCTAGCATGTCTTTCATTTCTTCTCAAAAGCCTCCAACTTTGTTACATCTCCGCAATATTTGATAAAATCTCTAAAGAGATCATATGCTTTTCCATTTTTAATTGTCTGGAGTGAAATGCTTAATGCCTCATCAAATTTTTCTGAAAATCCTCCGACTATCAACCCTGCTGCTGCATTAAGAGCAGTTATCTCTAACATGGGCTTTTTGGCAGTTCCGTTGAGAACTGATACAAAGGCACTGATTGCCTCATCCTTTGTTAAGACCTGAAGATCAGATAGTTTAGCTTTACTCAAACCAAGTTCTGTTGGATCTAATACAGAGCTTGTTACTTCGCCCTTGTTTAATTGATAAATATAATTTTTGGATGTTGTAGATAACTCGTCAAGACCATCTTCGGAAATCACAGTCATCACACTTTCTGACCCTTTTGATTCCAACAGCGATATGACTCGACTAAGATACTCTTTTGAATATACTCCAACAAGCTGATGTTTTACTGATGCGGGATTTGTTAGAGGGCCAAGGAGATTAAATGCAGTCCTTTTACCTATGATCTTTCTTGCTTCTGCAACATTTTTCATGGCCGGGTGAAACTTTGGGGCAAACATGAACCCTATTCCAAACTTTTCAATTATCTCTTGAACTTTATTTGGTTCCATATTCAGGTCGTATCCGAAATATTCAAAGATATCTGCACTTCCGCTAATTCCAGAAGATGATCTGTTTCCATGTTTTGCAACTACTACCCCCGATGCTGCAATGACAAATGATGAAGTAGTTGAAATGTTAAATGTGCTCATCCTGTCGCCACCCGTTCCGCAAACATCGATTATGTTCTGATCTATTTTGGGACGTATGTGTATTGCATTCTCATGCATTTTATCTAGCATTGCAAGAAGTTCCTGGTCAGTCTCTCCCTTTTCTGTCAAAGCTCTTAGAAAATTTGTAGTCTCATCAACAGAAATTTTTCCAGATAAAATTTCGTTCATAATTTGAGACATCTCATCGTAGCTGAGGTTCTTGTTGGATGAAATCTTGGTGATATACTCTGAAATCATTTTTGCACCAACTTTATAAAATTACTTAGAATTTTCTTACCTTCGCTAGTCATGATTGACTCTGGATGAAATTGAACTCCTTCAATTAGGTATTTTTTATGACTTACTGCCATTATCTCTTTATCATCCTGAGCCACTGCAGTAACTTTTAGTTCATCTGGAATTATTGTCTTGTCTCCAACTAGGGAATGATATCGTGTAGCTCTGAATGGATTTTGTACTCCTTCGAAGAGAGGAGACTGGACATATTCTATCTGACTTGTTTTCCCATGTCTTACATTTCCTGCATTGACAACCTTTCCTCCAAATGCATGTATGATTCCTTGATGACCCAAGCATACTCCTAGTATTGGTTTTGTTGGACCTAATTCCTTGATAACTTTGGTACATATGCCAAAATATTTTTCATCTTCTGGAGTTCCAGGGCCTGGCGAAATTATTATTGCGTCATAGTTTCCCTTTTTGATATCTTCTATTGTTATCTTGTCATTTCTAATTACATCTGATTCTACATTTAGCTCTCCGAGTAGCTGGGCAATATTGTAGACAAATGAATCATAATTATCTATGATTAAAAATTTCATTTTGATGCCTCCTTCAAGGCTGATATCATTGCATTTGCTTTGTGTTCTGTTTCCATCCATTCGTTTTGGGCAATCGAGTCTGTAACTATACCTGCTCCTGTCTGAATGAATCCCTTTGAACCATTCATGAATATGCTTCTTATCGCGATTGCAAAGTCACAACAGCCATTAAATGAAAAATATCCCACCGCCCCTGCATATGGGCCTCTTGTATCTGGCTCTAATTCATCAATTATCTCCATGGCTCTAATCTTTGGAGCACCTGAGACAGTTCCTGCTGGAAAGACTGCTTTCATGGCATCATACATATCATATTTTTTATCCAAAGTTCCTACTACATGAGTCACTATGTGCTGAACATGGCTGAACTTTTTGACTGCCATTAGTTCTTTGACATGTACAGAGCCGTATTTGCATACTCGTCCAATGTCATTTCTTCCAAGATCTACTAACATTGTATGCTCTGCTAATTCTTTCTCATCGTGCAGTAGTTCTTCTTTTAGCTCCTCGTTTCTCTTCTCATCTTTTGTAATTGGTCTTGTTCCTGCAATTGGGAATGTCTCTACCTGATTTCCTGTAATTCGCAATAACATTTCAGGGCTGGAACCGATTATAGTTCGTGGTCCTAGTTTCATGTGGTAAAGATATGGCGAAGGATTGATCTGTCTTAGAATTTTGTATACTTTGAGATAATCCCCATCTGCATCAAAATTGAATTTTCTTGAAAGTACAACTTGGAAAATGTCTCCATCGTGAATGTATTTTTTTGCTTTTTTTACCATTTCTACAAATCTATCTTGATCCAAATTCTCTGATATTTCTGAGGCTGAAAACTTGCCGCAATCTACATTTGAGAATGATATTTCATCAATTCTATTTTTATCATAGTAAAAGTAGAATGATTTTTTTTCTTTGTTGTCATAAAGAATACCATCTGTGTATATGCCAAACTCCATCAAAGGCTCTTCAGAACCTTTGTGTGAATTTGGAATGTCTTCCCACAGTCTGATTGCATCATAATTAATAATTCCCACTGCGCCTCCAAGATATCGGTACTTTTGATCATGTATTTTGTAAACTAGTTTTTTAATTTCAGACAAGGGATCCTTTGTTTGAATTGTCATGGCGCCTCCACTTTTGTAATGGAGTACAACCTTGTCAGAATATCCTTTGATGATTATTGTAGGGTCAAAACCAATTAGAGATGTCTCTGATAGTTCTTCTGGTCCTGTAAGGGATTCAAAGAAAAATGAATAATCAAAGTCTCGTGATATTTTGTTATATAGATCAAATTGAGGGCCAGTATAGTCTAGAGGTATTATCTTAAGACTTGAATGTCCAAATGTAGCCACCCATGGACAAACTCATTGCCCTCTCTATTTAAAATTAAGCCACGTCTATATTGGCATAATTACGGTATGGTACGGTACCTTTATATCCGATCTGGCCGTATATGACGCATGTCTCAAATCCTGATTCCAGAGTTTGGCAAGACCCAGTCCTTACTATTCCAAGACCTGTATTTTGTAGCAAAAAAAGCTC
>JARLFW010000005.1 GCA_031296345.1 Nitrosotalea sp.
AGACAAGCATGGTCATTTGCATGGCATGCCATAATTGGTGCAGAGATATTGATGTCAATTGTAGGTCTTGGACATATTCTATCTGTTGGACGAGAATTTTTGGATATGAGTCAGGTAATTGCAAGTATGGTTACAATTTTTGTCATTGGTTTGCTGGTTGATAGATTCCTTTTACACAAGATTGAAGATAGAATCCGAAGAAAATGGGGATTAGATTATCATAGATAGTGATGTGATGATGAACTCGGGAACAAAGTTTGCAATTGCGGCAGGAATCATTATAGCAGTAATAATAATTTCATTAACAACACATTATGATGTTAGATCAATACATTCTGAGAATACTTCAGCCGATGTTCTGAGAATTGGATATTTTGCCAACATAAATCACATTCAAGCAGTAATAGGAATTGGTAATGGGGATTTTCAAAATAGTCTAGACAATGTTAAGATTGAATCCCAGGTATTCAATGCAGGTCCATCTGCAGTAGAAGCACTAGTTGCAAATAGAATTGATGTGGCATATGTAGGACCAAATCCTGCAATCAATGGATATCTAAAAAGTGATGGCCAAGCACTCAGAATAATATCTGGTGCCTCAAGTGGTGGTGCAGTTTTTGTAATCAGAAATGATTCTGGAATTAATGATGTACATGACTTTACAGGCAAAAAATTTGCCTCACCTCAACTTGGTAATACACAAGATGTGGCATTGAGATCTTATCTGTTAAAGAATGGCTACAAGACATCTGAAAATGGTGGTTCTGTAACAATAATTCCTGCAAAGACTGCTGATATAGTTACCATGATGACCAAAAAAGACATTGATGGTGCATGGGTTCCAGAGCCATGGGGAACTATACTTGCCAAACAAGCAAATGGGAGGATCTTTCTTGACGAGAGAGACTTGTGGCCAAATGGTGAATTTGCAACAGCTCTGATAGTTGCAAGAACTGATTACTTGAACAGTCATCCTGATGTGATACAGAAACTTCTAGAAGCACATGTAAAAGAAACAATCTGGATTAAAAATAATAAGGATGATGCCATCAAAAGTTTCAATGAGCAAGTACAGAAACTAACTGGAAAAACAATTCCAAACGATGTAATTTCTCAGGCCTTGTCTAGAATGGAGATTACCTATGATCCTGTAAAGTCATCTATTGACAAGTCTGCAAACGACGCATACAGTCTAGGTTTTCTGGGAGACAAGAAACCAGATCTGTCCAACATATTTGATTTGACAATTCTCAACAAAGTGTTACAAGAACAGAATCTTTCCACTATTTCCTAGTCTTTCTTCTTTTTCCAGATTATAATGCTAATTACAGCTGCTATGATTGGTATTGTTACTAACAGGATGCCTCTGCTATTTGCGGGAAATTCTGGAATCATGCTTGGTTTTGCAAATCCAGAAATTGTGGCATGTGTTGTAGACTGCGGTCCAAGATTAAACGCAATATGCCAATATCCATCAGGGTCTTTACTCTGAAGAAATTCTATCACTTTGCCATCTGCTGTAACACTATATTTTTGATCACTTGATTCTTCAGGAATCATGAAATTTACAAATCCTTTATCTGGGAATGGATATCTTATGGTAAAACTAAAACTCTGAGTAAAATCATCAAATTTTGCGTCATTTACATATCCTGATGACACATAAGTGACATAGTACGGCTGACCATTTCTTTGTAATCTGACTGTCTGAGTTGGATCTTCACCAAGTGCAAAGCAACTATAGTAGCTAACCTTTGATGCACGCTGAGAATCTGGATATATGGAAAATGCAATCTTTTGACCTGGTTCAATTTTATCAATTGTCTCAATGCTTTTACCAGTGTCTAGGACCTTTCCGTCCTTGCCGTAGATTACTGCATAAACTCGTACTCCATAGGCAGGAGAAGTGTCATTGTTCAAAATAAAACCCGAAGTGTGACCATCTGGGTGTTTTATCAAAGTCCTATCATAGATTACATCAATGCTTAGTGCATTATTCCCCGATGTGACAAAACTGACTTCGGGTTTTTCAAGAATTGCATTATTGCCTTGCACTTCAGGTATTTTGATCTTAAATGGAATATCTTTTTGCGAATCTACAATTGACAAAGTAAAGTTATCTGCAATTTCTCTGTCTCCGTCCTTTACATTAATTATAATTGAAGGAATTATTGGTCCATTCTCTGTATTTTTTACCGCGCCTACAACTGTATACATTCCATTAGAATCGTAATATCCTAGAAACTCATTATCTGGAATCCAAACATTTGCTGAGGCTGGATGAGATGAAACTATTCCTAGTCCAATCAATGCTGCAAATATGGAAATTGTAACAAGTAATCTCATGTTATAATGCTCTCTTGGATGTCAATCTTTAATTTTAAGCTAGGTATTGATTTTCATCTTTGTTACACATGATATTCAAAATCACTTTAATTTGTGTAAAAGATCTAATGCGCCGGCAAAGTCATTTGGAGAGCTTACCAATACATTTCCTGCAATCTTGTCTACCTGTTTTACAAATCCTACCAAGTCTTTACTGTATTCAGACCAGTCTATCTTTAACATTTGAGCAGATTTTAGATTCTTCTCAGATGATACTAACACGCAAGGAATTATCCTAAATCCTTGTGGTTTTAGCTTGTCTGCCATTCTTGTTACTTGATCAATTGAACTTATGACCTGAGTCACAAATCCTTTTGGTTGGGCTTCTATTTTTTTATGCATCTTTTCAAAATCGGGATTACTTGAAATGGACAAATACATGTCAATTCTCTTTCCAAAACCTTGTTCATTGAATTGTTTTACAACGTCACTTGGAACAAGTCCAGAATCTGTTGGACCTACTGGAGGTGAATCGCCTTTAAGTACTAGAACTCCATTCAAGTCTAGTAAAATGGCATCACATATGGTCTGTGTAATTGAAGTTAGGTTTCTATCCCTTACTCTAATACTTGCAGTTATTCTTATTTTGTTGTTGGAATTTCTTATGAAAAATCCAGCAGTGATAGGTGAGACACGGGGAATTCCAAGTACTGAATCAGTAAAATGAATTCCATCACATGTCTGACCAATCTTTCCAGCTCGTTCCTTTAGTTTTTCAACCGACTCGGATAGCTGGTCATGAGACAAAATGGTATCCTGAATAACCTTTGGAGGGTTTATCTCATAGATTATGGTCATAATTGACTTTCCTGACTACCTGATTATAACCTTTGAAGATAATTGGCATTAGAACAAAACAAAACAGAATTAAATCGTTGATAACACCTCTGAGTTGTACTTGACTGGAAAAATTCCTTTAGATCAATTGATGAAACAAAAAGTTATACTTTTTGATGGTGCAATGGGAACAGAGATTCAGAAACTAAACCCACAACCAGAAGACTTTCCAGATGGTAAAGAAGGATTCAATGATGGATTGTCATTTACAAGACCTGAGTGGATTAAGAATATTCACAGATCATACTTGCGTGCAGGAGCAGATTGTATTGAGACTAATACATTTGGTTCAAACAAGCTAAAGTTAGAAGAATATGGTTATGGTGACCAGACACTTGAATATAACAAAAAGATTGCCGAGCTTGCAGTTGAAGTAACTAAAGAATTTACAGACAAGCCTAGATATGTAATTGGTTCAATGGGCCCAACTGGTTTTCTTCCAAGCTCAAATGATCCATCACTTGGACAAATAAAACTAGATGAAATCCGAGAAGCATTTGAGATCCAAGCAGAGGGTCTAATTCTTGGAGGAGTTGACGCACTTTTAATTGAAACAAGTCAGGATATTTTGGAAGTAAAACTTGCAATTGAAGCTTGTCATAACGCATTTAAAAAAACTGGCAGGAAAGTTCCAATTATTGCAAATGTCACATTAGATAAATATGGTAAAATGCTTCTTGGCACAAACATCCAAGCTGCATATACTACAGTCTCTGAGATGGGAATTGATGCTTTTGGATTAAACTGCTCCACTGGGCCAAACGAAATGATTCCTAGTGTACAATGGCTCAACGAGCAAAATGAATTGCCATTACTTGTTGTGCCAAATGCTGGAATGCCAGAAAATCAAGGGGGAAGGGCAGTATACAAAATGGCTCCACCTGAGATGGCAAAAGTAATGACTGATTTTTTATCCCAATACCCAAAGGTGAGAATAATTGGAGGATGTTGTGGAACAAACGTTGACCACATCTCTCTGTTACGTAAAGTAATTGACGAAAAGGCGACAGAAAATAACCGCTAGGTATTTAGAAAAAGTGATTGAGAACAACATTGTTGAAAACCCCCAGAATTAGTTCTGCATTAAAGGCAGTAGACCTTAGACAAAATCCAGCTCCTCTGATAATTGGAGAGAGGTTAAACGCCCAAGGCTCCAAAAAGGCAAAGGAATGTGTCTTAAATGATAATTTTGAGGAACTGGTAAAACTTGCAAGAGACCAGGTAGATGACGGAGCCCATTGTCTTGATGTCTGTGTAGCAACAACTGAACGCTCAGACGAACTTGAATTTATGAAGAAACTTGTAAAAATGCTCAGCTTAGAAATTGATGCACCACTTGTTATTGATTCCACCGAACCCAAAGTAATTGCAACTGCACTCGAACAAATTCCTGGAAAACCTATCATAAACTCGATAAATTTGGAAGGTGATGGAAGCAGATTTCATTTGCTTGCTCCATTGATGGTAAAGTATGGCGTTCCAGCTGTTGCCATGTGTATTGGACCGAAGGGTATGGCAAAGACTCCTCAAGAAAAGCTAGAGACTGCAGAATTATTGGTTGAGACTGGAAAAAAATATGGACTAACTGAAGAGCATTTCATTTTTGATGTCTTGACATTTACCTTGGCTACAGGAGAGGCAGAATTTCTAGATGCTGGAAAAAATACTCTGGAAGGAATTCGTCTTGTAAAACAAAAATTTCCAAATTCATTTACAACTCTTGGATTAAGTAATGTTAGTTTTGGTTTAGCAGCAGGTGCAAGAAAAATCCTTAATGCGGTATTTTTGTATCATGCAGTAAAATATGGACTGGATACAGTCATAATCAATCCAAAGGATGTCATACCTTATACTGAAATCGATGAAAAAGAAAAAAAACTTTCAGAGGATCTAATATTTAACAAACATCCAAATGCACTTGCTGACTTTATTACATATTTTGAAAGTTCAAAGGGTACAACCCAGGTAGCTGCCAAAAAAGTAGATGTAGATCCTACGTGGCCAGCAGGAAAGAGATCAAACTTTAGAATAGTAAACAGGCTAAAGGATGGAATAGAAAATGATGTCGTAAGTGCAATAGCCGAAAAAATTTCTGCAAAATTTAACTTGGTAGAAAAAGATGGCAGGATTGTTATTGATTCTCCAAAAGACGTGACTCACCAGGCTGCTATTTTGACTTTAAACGAGGATCTCCTGCCTGCAATGAAGGAGGTTGGAGACAAGTTTGGCTCTGGAGAATTAATCCTCCCATTTGTACTCAAATCTGCAGAATGCATGAAGGCATCTGTTGCAGAACTCGAAAAGTATCTCTTAAAAGAAGCAGGAACCAGTAAAGGAAAACTAGTTCTTGGAACCGTTTATGGCGATGTACACGATATTGGAAAGAATCTTGTAAAAACCATATTTGAAAATAATGGATATACAGTATATGACCTTGGAAAACAAGTTCCGCTACAAAAGTTCTTGGAAAAAATAGAAGAGGTAAATGCTGATGCTATTGGACTCTCTGCACTCTTGGTATCAACATCCAAACAAATGCAATATTTCGTAGAACATGCAAGAAAGAACAACATGAATATTCCTGTACTTTGTGGCGGCGCTGCAATTAACACTAATTACATCAATAGAGTGGCAAAAGAGGGAGGACTCTATACACCAGGTGTCTTTTATTGTAAGACTATGTTTGATGGATTAAAAATGATGGACAAACTTGTCTCACCTGAAAAACAAAAATTTATTCAAGAGTGGCAAGAAAAAATTGTAAAGTGGAAAGAGCCAGTCTTTGAAAAACAAGAAGTACAAGAGTTTGCACACAGTGGAATTGTTCCTGTAACAGCTCCTGTACCACCTCAGTTTAACACTCCAATTAGACTAGAACCAAAAGATATTGACTTGAAAGAGGTTTGGAAATATCTTAACAAAAAATCACTGTTTGTATTGTCTTGGGGAGTTAGAGGACAATCTGCCAAAGAATCTGAAGAAGAACACGAAGTATTATTTGAAGAATGGAAAAAGAGGATACTGGAAGAAAAACTGTTTGAGCCGCGAGCAGTATATGGCTACTTTAGATGTCATAATGAGAATGGCAAGTTATCGGTAGAACATCCAAGCGGAGAAAAATTAGTATTTGATTTTCCACGCTCTTCAAAATCTAAACATCTCTGTCTTACTGATTATTTTGGTAAAGATGACGTGGTTGTATTCCAAGCAGTTACTGTAGGTACCAAAACCTCTGACTTGATAGACAAGTGGAATAAAGAAGACAGGTACACTGATGCCTATTACTTGCATGGTATGGCAGTAGAAACGGCAGAGGCGATGGCTGAATGGATTAATCAGAAGATAAGAGAAGATCTCAAGATTGGGGATAAAAAAGGTCTTAGATATAGTTGGGGGTATCCTAGCTGCCCTGATGTATCCCAGCATCATATTGTATGGAAATTGTTGGAACCACAAAAATCTGGCATGACATTAACGGAAGCAGGACAAATAATTCCAGAACAATCAACGGCAGCTATAGTAGTTCATCATCCAGAAGCAGAATATTTTACTCTCTAGATTTGTTATTACATGTAAACATAACAGACAATAATCATTCTGACATTAATAGAATATTGAATGTTGAAAATCTAAAACAGATATTGACAAATTCAATAATGCCTGAGGTACAGGGCGATTCTAGCAGTAAACTTGCAGCAGTTATGATAATTATCTTTGGAAATGAACCCATGTTATTGATGACTGAAAGACCTAAAACAATGAATCATCATGCTGGTGAAATTTCATTTCCTGGCGGTACGTGGGAAAAGGAAGATGGAGATCTACTGGGAACTGCGATTAGAGAAGCAAGGGAAGAGTTGGGTATAGAAATTTCACGGTCTATGATAATTGGCCAACTAAGACCAGTAACAACTCTGAATTCTGGTTTTACAATAACTCCGTTTATTGTAATGCTTGATGAATTGCCATCTATTGTACCAAATTCTGAAATTGAATCAGTCTTGAGAATACCACTTTTTTCATTTCTTAAAACAATTGAAGATGATAAAGATCCTTCCCACAAATCTATCTTAGAGATGTATACTTTCAAATTCCAAGATCATTTGATTTGGGGAGCATCAGCAAGAATGCTAAAACAGATACTTGCCAAGATATCGTCATAGTTTACCCAATATTTCTGAGATTCATTTAAAAAGAGGTTGAAATGTAAAATTTTTATGGCTGCCCGTAAGTCGACTCCAAGAAAGAACAGATTGATGAAGAAAGTAAAACAGAATTCATCTGTACCAGCTTGGATAATAGTTAGGACAAAGCGTAGAGTGAGAACTAATCCTAAGAAGAGAGCATGGCGCCGAACTGATGTGAGTGTGGGATAATTGTCTACTGAATCATTAGAAAGAATTTACACTATTAATCTTGGAAAAGTACTCTTGTCTCCAAATAACCAGAGAGCAAAGAGAGCAATCAACATGATTCGTGAATTTGCAACAAAACACATGAAATCCGAAAATATCAAAATTGAAGAAGAAGTAAGTCATTTGGTTTGGGCACGCGGTATTAGACATCCTCCAAGAAAGATCAGAGTCAAGATTACAAAAGATGATGGTAATGTTATAGTTTCAAAGTATCAAGAAGAAAAGACAGCAGAAGAGACATCAAAGAAGGGAGATAAGAAATCTGAAGGCAAGCCAAAGAAGGGAGATAAGAAATCTAAAGGCACGTCAAAGAAAGAGGTAAAGAAAGTAGAAGAAAAGAAACCAGCTGAGACTCCAAAGAAAGTAGAAGAAAAGAAACCAGCTGAGACTCCAAAGAAAGTAGAAGAAAAGAAACCAGCTGAGACTCCAAAGAAAGTAGAAGAAAAGAAAC
>JARLFW010000040.1 GCA_031296345.1 Nitrosotalea sp.
TATTATCCAGTGTGAGTTTATACAACCAGTCTGGTGAGCCTTTGCTCCTGTTACAAATATTCCCTTGTCATTTTTTTCTACTATACGTAAAAATACATCAGGATCTTCCTGCTCATGCGGCGCTTTACTTCTATCTCCTTTCGGATCAGTCATGGCACCACCTATGACAAAATTTTCTTTCTGAATCATTTTTATAAATTCAATTAGTCGTTTATGATAATCAGTCTTGAATTTTTCATCAATTTCAAAAGTAACAGAATATAACGAATTTAATGCATCCATTCCCACACATCTTTGGAAACATGTTCCAGTAAGTTGTCCAAGTTTTCGCTGCATCTTATTTTGGTTTACTAGATCATCTGCACTTTCGGCAATATGCAAGAACCTGTTAACTTGCAAACCAGTGATAGAGGATTTTGCAGTTGCAACCTCGCTTTCTTTTTCTGCAAGATCATATGTCTCTGCTACTGCATTTATTGAAGGTCGAATCATTGGATGATCTACAGGCTCTTTGACAAGTTCACCAAAAAGGTAAACTTTCATGTTACGGCCTCTGAGACTTTGGATATACTCAGAAGCTGTCCTAATTGGCATATCTGTTAATACACCCTTTACAAGTAATATAAATATTATAACAAAATTGTGAGTCTTTAAGCAAGTCCAATTCTTACATCAACTACTTTGCAGCCCTTGCCCTTTTCAAATACAAGAACTGGATTCATATCAAGTTCCTTGATTTCTTGGAAATCAGTCACTAGCTGAGAAATTCGTTGGATACAGTCTGAAAGTTTTTTGATATCCGATGGTTTTTCTCCTCTTACACCTTGTAACAGCTTGTTTGTCTTAATTGATAAAATCATTTCATCTGCCTCTGAATCTGTAACAGGGGCAACTCGAAATGTTACATCTTTTAGTACTTCAACATAAATTCCTCCCATACCAAACATAACTACAGATCCAAACCCTGGTTCTTGCTTAGAGCCTACAATAGTCTCCTTTCCACCCTTTACCATCTCTTGGACCAATACACCCTTGATGATTGCTTTCTTGTCGTATTTCTTTGCGTTTTTTATTATTTCTTTAAAGGCTTTTTTGACTTCCTGCGGGGTTTTCAATCCCACTTTAACTCCACCTGCATCAGACTTGTGAATAATTTGTGGAGAAGCTATTTTCATAACTACCGGATAACCAATTTTTTTTGCTGCAACTGTTGCTTCACGTTCTTTTGTAGCAAGAATGCTTTTTGGAACTGGAAAACCGTAGGCCTTCAAAACTTCTTGTCCTTCTTCTTCTAATAGATTTTTTCTTCCCTCAGATTTTACCTTGGCAAATATTTGTTCTACTTTTTTCTTATTTACCTTGAACTGCTGTATCTTCCCTTCAGATGTTTGTGACCATTGTGAAAATCTCAGCATTGCCTTGAGTGCCTTTATTGCTTTTTCTGCATAATCATAATACGGGATTCCACCTTCTGCAAGAATTTCTTTATTTTTTATTCCCTCGTCAAGACCCATTAGACTTGCAAGAATTGTTTTGTTGTTTTTCTTTGATGCAGCAACAATCACTTCTGCAAGTTTGTTATAGTCAAGTGTTGCAGATGGTGTACACATTGCTATAACTGAACCAACATTTGGATGAGCAAGTACAAGATTTAGCACATGATCAAATCTGTTAAAATCAGCATCTCCTACAATATCTACAGGATTTCTTGAAGTTCCCCACGTAGGAATAACTGCATTAATCTGTGGTCGTATCTCCTCGATATTTGCCATCTTAATTCCCATCTTTGAGCAAGCATCAGTAGAAATTATCGCAGGTCCTCCTGCATTTGACACTATAACCAGATCTCCCTTTAGCGGTAATGGTTGTTTTGAGAAAGCTACTGCATAATCAAATAATTCTTCCATTGTGTCAACCCTAATTGCACCAGATTGTGTTAGTAATGCATCATAGATTTCATCTGAACCCATTAGTGCACCTGTATGAGACATGGCAGCTTTTGCACCCTCTGGACTTCGGCCTGATTTTAAAACCAGTACTGGTTTTTTTATTTGGTTCAATCTAGTAATTTGCTTGCATATTTTCAAAAATTCTTTTCCATTACTTATGTCCTCAAGATACATGACAATGACTTTTGTATGATCATGCTCGGCAAGCATTTTTAGAATGTCAACTTCATTGAGGTCGACTTTATTTCCCATGCTAATTACAGAGGAGAATCCTATTCCTTGGGCGCTTGCATCTTCGACAAGTGCTGCACATATTGCACCGCTCTGTGATACCAGTGCAATTCCGCCAGATTTTGGAGTAACTTTGAGAAAAGTGGAATTCATCATTGTCTGTGGTGCAAGATTCATCACACCAAGACAGTTAGGTCCTATAATTCTTATATTGTATTGCTTTGCAATTTCTCCAACTCTTCTTTCAAGTTTTGCTCCCTCTTCATTTACTTCTTTGAATCCAGCTGTTATGACAATTGCTCCCTTGATTCCTTTTTTTCCACATTCTTCAAGCACTTCTGGAACTATGTCATTTTTTGTAACTATAACTGCAAGATCGATTTCTTCTGGTACATCTAAAACACTTTTGTATGCTTTTTTATCAAATACAGTTTCTCTTGTTGGACTAATTGGAAGAATCTTTCCGGTATACCCTTTCAATATATTGGATGTAATTGCGCGTCCTACACTTCCTTCTTTATCTGAAGCTCCGATTATAGCAATAGATTTTGGAGATAGAAAAATGGACTCGCTCATTTAATGAGATGGACTCCGACGGATTTGTATAATAAGTTTATCCAAGAGAATTGATCTCAATAGATTGGTACTTAGCTGCCAAGCATTTTTCCAGCTATATTTTCATTTCGTGGAATCCATTTTATCTTTAAATTTGCAAACTTGGGTATCAATTCCCATGCTTCCCGGGCAAGACTTCTCAACTGCTCATTGTTTATAGCATATTCATGGTTTAATTGTGAAACCGTATTTTTAGAGTCGCTATAAATTATAACTTCATCTTGTACAATAGAGAATTTTTTTAGAACCGAAATTATAGCCATGTACTCGGCTTGATTATTGGTTATGTTATCTTCTTTTTTATAAAATGATTCCCCTGTCTCTTTTACAAAGAATCCAAAGCCAGAGTTAGTGCCTCCCGAGCCGTCAACAAATATGCTAAGAGCCATCTTTGTATAGCCTCATGTATTTCACACTCAGATTTACAGTTATCATGTAGATTACAGTCGATATAGATTGTGACATAAGTGACGCAATATATGGCTGATAAGAATTTGTGAGTAGATAGTATTGAAGAGACCACCTGCAGATTGTATAAACTACTTCACCTATTCCAAGAGAAGATATTACTTTTATCAGATCTCGTCTAAGACCTGTCTTGTCTACCTCACCAGATTTGAGAAGATATTTGTTTTTGTTATCAAAATAAAATAGAGTACCAAAAGTAGAGAAATATACGATATAATCAACACCTAAAGTGATAGTAGCGTTAACATAATTTTGTTGATTTGAAAACATTTGTGCAACAATTGCAGAAACTACAATTGATGCCAAGAATCCTAGAAGAATATTCTTGTTAAGTTTTAGATATTCTTTGTACTGCTCCTTCATAGAAAGATTTTGTTTCTCTTACAAATAAATCAAATCTATTGCAGAGTTATTCTCAAAAATATTAGAATACCTGCAAGTTCTGCTACGTGTACTGCTAACAAGTATGGTAATAGTGCAGCTGCATATAGCTCCATCATTGAAAAGTATGCATAGACTCCAATCACATTATGTAAAAACAATAGACCTGCAAAAAATATCATCCCCAAGGGCAATTGCGCTTTGGTTCTTGAATACATCTTGGCAAAAACTCCGATTAACACTCCAAGTGCTATCATGTTAGCTCCAGATACGATTGTACTTGCAGTCATTATTGGTTCCATTTGAAAATATTCATCCTCACTTTGCTTATGTACTTTTTTCCAATTTGCTTACAATTTCATCAAAGACTTCTAAATTCACCTCAAGAAATGTAGATATGAAAAATGTTGCACCATATTTGTCGCCTACTCGAGTTATCAAATTGTTCTTTTCAAGAACTCCTACATGATGCTGTATTGCTTTATAGTCAAGATTCATCTCTTTGGCAAGTTGATTTGCATTAAGCGGTTTATTACGAATATGAGAAATAAAACGAATTCTGTTTAATCCGCCTCTTGAGCCCATAAATACAAACCAGAGTAAACGTTTAGCATATGGATCTGTAGGCATGTATGTTCGTGTATCATCAGTTAATTAATAGATCTTTATAGGATTAGAGCCTTGATGCATGTAAAATCTGAAAAATTATTTTCAACATACACCGAATAACTGATAAGATAGATCGAGTCTAGATGAAGTCGATGTTAGACTATGATTATCCTCTTTACAGGCCTCCGTCTGAAGCAAAGTCATTAATTTTTCAGGTTACACTGGGTTGTTCATTTAACAAATGTTCATACTGTAACATGTATCGCTCAAAGGAATACTCTGAAAGACCTTGGGAAGAGATTAAAATGGAAATAGATCTTGCTGCAAAACATATGCCTAACAGTGATAGAATATTTCTTGCAGATGGTGACGCACTTAACTTGTCAACTGAAAGGATGCTTCAGATTCTAAATTATCTACGTGAAAAATTTCCAAATTTTGAACGAATCTCATGTTATGCCATGCCACAAAACATTCTGAAAAAATCTCCCGAGGATCTCAAAAAGCTGTATGATGCGGGACTGACAATGTTTTACATTGGAATAGAGAGTGGTTCAGATATAATTCTCAAAAAAGTTACCAAGGGAGCCACAGGTCAGACAATCATAAAGGCTTGTCAAAAGGCAAAAGACGCCGGATATACAATATCATGCATGATCATTTTAGGTCTAGGTGGAAAGACCTACTCAAAACAGCATATAGAAGAGACTGCCAAAGTTTTGAGTGCATCAGCCCCTCATTATGTTGGAACACTTACTTTGCATTTGGAAGATGGCATACGCGATGAATTTCTGACAAAATTCAAGGAACCATTTTTACCAATTGATGATTCTGAGGCTCTAGATGAATTAGAACTGCTAATATCAAAAATGGAACCCAGTACTGAAGTTGTCTTTCGCGCAAACCATGGTTCAAATGCTTATCCAATAGGTGGAACTTTCCCACAGGATAAACAGTCCATGCTTCAGAAAATTTCTCATCTAAGAGCACACCCAGAATTATGCAGACCAGTAGGTCTTAGAGGATTTTAAGTGGGTCCACAGGGGTCCACTAACTGCAGCGTCTGAAACCCCTGAATTTTTCTCATTTTTCATGGTTTCATCATTCATGTTAGTTATGATACTGGACCATATTGTTAAATTTTTGGTTTCATTTTATTCAACATACTATAAACAATTACAACCCAGCTAAAAGGTGGTTATAATTTTTCAATGATTTAATTTTGTTAATTCAAATCCAAGCCAAACTTGGAAAAACTGGTCCGAACCTATTCTTCCAATTTTTAATTGTACGTTTCATGAAAAAGGTACTAACCCCTATGAAAATCGGAAAAATAACATCAAAAAACCAATCACCCAATGATTTCCAGAAATGGTATCCATCTTTAGGCACCATCCAATGTAATTTTTCTAAACCATCA
>JARLFW010000041.1 GCA_031296345.1 Nitrosotalea sp.
ACTTGCATGTGGAAAACCATCCTCTGACTATAACTTAGTAATGGGAACAGATGGCAGCGAAACATTGACAGGTTCCATGGTACCAAACTTGATAATTGGATTAGGAGGAAATGATGTAATTCATGAGGGTCCTGCTAGTGACTGTGTAATTGCCGGTGATGGCAACAATATCATATATGCTGGAAATAGCACCAACACAATTTACGCCGGCAATGGTGATAATATAATAAAAGGAGGGACTGGAAACATGCAGGTCTTTGTCGGCACTGGAAGCAACATGATTCAGGGTGGAAGTGGACAGAACACATGTTATCTTGGCAATCCTGCAAAAGATCTAGTTTCAAATTGCCAGGTAAACATTCGCTAAATTTTTAGCAGAATTCTATTTTCATATAGATTATAATTACAATAGATTTCTTTCTAGATGAATGGCAAGTTCCAAGGACCTATTTGCACGTGCCAAAAAAATTATCCCATCTGGTATAAACAGCCCTGTACGATATTATGATCCGTATCCTTTCTTTGTTAAGAAAGCCCAAGGTAGCAAGATGTGGGACGTAGATGGAAAAAATTACATTGATTACTGTAATGCATACGGTACTTTACTCTTAGGACATGGACGAAAAGAAATCATTTCTGATGTCAAAAAACAACTAGAAAAGGGTACTCTGTATTGCGCACCTACTGAAATTGAAGTAGATCTTTCTGAATTGATATCTAGAAATTTTCCATCTATGGAAAAGATACGTCTGGTTAATACCGGTAGTGAAGCAACCATGACTGCTATTAGATTAGCAAGGGGATTTACAAAAAAGAAAAAAATAATAAAATTTGAGGGTTGCTATCATGGTGCACATGATTATGTTTTGGTAAAAGCTGGCTCAGGTGCGGCACATATTGGCATATCCGTCTCAGAAGGAAGTTTGGAAGAAGCTTCAAAAAATACACTTGTAGTACAATATAACAATTCTAAAGAATTACAATCATTACTGGAAAAAGAAAAGGATGTAGCAGCAGTAATTATAGAGCCGGTTCTTGCAAACATGGGTCTTGTACTGCCAGAAAAGAATTTTCTAAATGAGGTACGAAAGATCACATCAGAAAATAATGTTGTATTAATTTTTGATGAAGTAGTTACAGGATTTAGAATGTCAACAGGCGGGGCCCAGAAATATTTTTCAATAAAACCTGATATTACTACACTTGGAAAAGCGCTAGGAAATGGTTTTCCAATTGCGGCAGTGGGAGGAAAAAGTGAGATTATGGATATGTTGTCCCCTGAAGGTAAGGTCTATCAAGCTAGTACCTATGCCGGAAATCCAATATCTGTCTCAGCGGCACTCTCTTCTGTCAAAATCATGAATAAACTTCAGCCCAAATTATATCCTAAACTTGAAAAGGACTGTACAAAACTAGTTTCAGCAATACATGATTTAGCATCAGATATGAAAATTCCACATCAAATTAATTCAATTTCATCCATGTTTCAGATATTTTTTACTGATGATCCTGTTGTTGATTATTCCTCTGCAAAAAAATCAGATATGATAAAATTCAAAAAATTATTTGAAGTCTTACTTAAAAATGGAATTTTCATTGCGCCTTCTCAATTTGAAACAGTATTTCTATCATATGAGCACTCCAAAGATGATATACGAAAAACAATTTCTGCATACGAAAAAGCACTAAAAGCGGTGAAATGATGAAATATCTTATTGGTACCAGAGGTAGTCTGCTTTCACTTACTCAGACAAACTGGGTAGTATCTGAGATTGTAAATAAATCTCCTCAAACAGAATTTGAGATAATTACAATCAAGACTCAAGGAGATACTGACGCACGTCCACTTTTTACAATAAATCAAAAAGGAATATTCGAAAAAGAAATCGATAGAGCAGTTGCAGAAAAGAAAGTTGACTTTGCAGTACATAGTCTGAAAGATGTTCCTGCAGAATTACCAGAAGAACTGGTATTGGCATGTGTCCCAAAAAGAGAAGAGGCAAATGATGTCTTTATAGCAAACGATGGAAGCGTGTTGGAGACAATAAAAAAGGGGGCAGTTATTGGTACTAGTAGCTTGAGAAGAGCAGTTCAGATTATACGACTTAGGCCAGATGTGATAGTAAAGCCAATTCGTGGAAATATTGAAACAAGAATAAGAAAAGTACATGATGGCGAATTCGATGGTGTGGTATTGGCCCAAGCTGGAATATCCAGATTAGGACTAGATGTTAAATTTCAAAGACTTTCCTTGGATGCGTTTCCACCCTCTCCAGGACAAGGTGCACTTGGTATTGTCTCAAGAAAAGATAATGTACAATTAATTGAATTGTTACAAAAGATTGAAGATCCAGAGACTAGGAACGCAATCGAGGCAGAAAGATCGCTTTCTATGTATGTAGATTCTGGTTGTAGATTTCCAGTTGGAGCATTTGCTCACAAAGAGAATGACCGGCTAAGATTAAAAGTAATAGTTTATTCTGTAGATGGAAGTAAATCTATAATGGTAGAAAAAGATTCAGAGATAAATCAGGCAAATGATCTTGGTAAACAAGTTGCAGCGGAACTTAAAGAAAAGGGAATTTCAGATATTGCGAAAAATTGGAGAGAAAAAGTAGAGGAATGGAATACTAAATGACGGGCAAAGTTTTCATAGTTGGTGCTGGCCCTGGCGACCCTAAACTTATAACACTAAAAGCTGTTGAAGCGATAAAATCTTCAGATGTAGTTCTGTATGATAGATTGGTAAGTAAAAAAATAGTTGCAATGATTCCAAAAAAATCTGAAAAAATGTATGTTGGAAGAGACGTTGGTGATGATTACAAACATCAAGATGCAACAAATGATTTGATGGTACAACTTGCGAAAAAAAATAAAAACGTTGTGAGATTGAAAGGAGGAGATCCATTTATTTTTGGACGAGGGGGAGAAGAGGCAGAATTTCTAAGAAAACACAAAGTCAAATATGAAATAGTTCCTGGTATTACATCTGGTATTGGTTCTGCAGAATATTCTGGAATACCGCTTACACATAGAGATTACGCATCATCTGTAGTGTTTGTTACTGGTCATGAGGATGCCAAGAAAAAAGAAGGAGCGGTTGATTGGAAAAAACTTGCAAAAGCAGTTGATACTATAGTTATAATGATGGGTCTCTCAAGACTTGAGATAATATCAAAGAAATTGATTAGTGGAGGACTAGACAAGAATACTCCAGTGGCTGTAATTCAAAATGGCACCACCGATGAACACAGAATGATAAAAGGCACTCTTTCAAATATATCAAAAAAA
>JARLFW010000042.1 GCA_031296345.1 Nitrosotalea sp.
CAGAAAATCCAAGACTAACAAATATCTCTCTTACCTCATCTATTACATCTCGGAGAGGATGGCTCTTTGCTGCAAATACAACAGGTGCTGCGGCTTCGACATCTATTGCTCTAACAGATTTTGCTTCAGGTTCAGCATGAGACGTCTCAGTTATAGTTTCAAACATTATATTTCCTGGTACAGTCTTAGCAGTCTCAATTCCTGTTTCAGTTAAGCTAACTGTAGCAGATTTTGTTGTATTAAATATAATAAACTCGGGTCTTTTTTTAAGCGACTCGACTGCATCTTTGTCCAAGTCATCTACAGATACACCAGGTGGATTTTTGGATACTGTCTTGACTATCTTTTCTTCAGAGGTAAGATCATGATACCCCTTGAGCATGATTCTATTTTCATGAATCTCTACCCAGCTATTTTTTTTTGCATTTGCAATAGCTGGACCAAATTCATTTTGTAACAAACTTTTAACATCATTCATCTCACACGAAAATCCTTGCAATGTTCTAAGATGATTAATCAATTGTCTTTCAGGAAATCCTTTTGCAACTGCTTCAGTTCCACGTTTACCAAGTGTTACAAAGTTTTTCTCGATATCCACAACACTGACAAGATTTTTGAACTTTAACCATTCAATTCCACGTCGCACCTGATCAATGGATAATTTTGAAATCTCATGTAGTTCTTCAGGGGACAAGTTTTGTTTTGCAAGCAACGTCTTGAGAAGTTTTTGTTCAATTGGATGCAGAACTTGAGACATTATCACAAAAAGTCAAAATGACTTTTTAAAGTATGCGGCTATAATCAGAACTATTTTTTACTTGAGCGTACTTGCAACCAAGATTCCATCTGCCCAGTAAAATCCAGTAGAACCAGACGGTAATAGATCATATGTATAAGCCCCATTGTATGGCACATGCTCCACACTTGTTATTTTAGAGCCATCAAGAGTATCTCCTACAAGTAACCCCCCAAAGAGTCTGCCATCTGCTGTGGGATGGTTTGGTGAGACGTACAGTTCTCTCTTGTCATCTAAAATAACATGAACCATGATATGACCTTGAGGAGCCATAGTCCTTCCAGTTTTTAGTATAACTCCAGTCTGCTTGTGACCAGAATTGTCTTGTGTAAATACTGCCATTCCAGTATGTAGTTCTTTGACATTTACCGGACCAGCTGGTGTATTAATTACAGTGTTTTCAGACAAACAAATGGGGCATGGTCTATTGTTGTATTCTTTTTTTAGAAATGTTGCAGTATTGTTACCAATCTTTACAAGTGTAAGCTCAACAGTACAGCCATTACTTGCACTATCTCCAATGTGCAAAGTTATTGGATAACCAACATTTGTTGCAAGTGGGTATTCTCGAAAATCCAAACCAGTGACACTGTCTGGTAATATTTTTTGTACAAGCAACGGCCCGTCTCTTTGACCCTCACCAAGTGTTACAAGAACTCCATTGTCTGGAACTTTTGCCCATCCACGCAAGACAAGTACCTGTACTGTTTGTTGGCTCACACATGCAGGAGTTCCATCTTCTGCTTTGAAAATTAATTCAAGACCTTGTTTGCATGTTACATTATTTGCCAAAACTCCTGATTTGAATTGTGCAAGCGGTAAGGATATACCAGAGATTGAGGGTACAGATTGGTTTGACACTGTATACACAAATGATTTTGAGATGTCAGTGACATCATTATCAAATGACAAATTAGGTGAAGTATTGTTTTTCACAATATACGAAAATGTTACGGTTGCATTTGCTACCCCGGATTCTATTGCTCTGTAAGTAATATTTGAAGCAAGACTTGATGCAGTTATGTTTTGACCAGGTTGTAGTATTATTTGAATTGCCATCCAGTTGCATACTCTCACCTCAGCTTTGGCATGCTCATCAAGTGCTACAGAGAATGGCCCTCCACAACCATTTTTCACATTTATGGTATTTGTTGAATTGTTGACCAGAGTCGCATTGATTACAAATGTGTCTCCAACTTTAATTACAGATGGCATGACTTGAGTGTTAACAATCATTATGTTACCTGTATTTTCTGCCTGGATTGGTTTTAGATACAACAATGTAGAAAAGATCAGGATTGCAATTATTGTAATATGTAGAGTTTTCATTTGACCAAGCTGAATTTTTGTAGAATTTATGATTTGCTTACAATACCAACTTTAATTTCGTCAAAAGCCAAAAAGACTTTTTAAACCTTAAGCTAACTGAACCCTGAATGTCATCTGAAGAGTTTACCGTGACTCCTTGGAGTGTAGAAGGAGATATTGACTATGATAAACTCATGGTAAAGTTTGGCACAGAAAAAATTTCACCTGAATTAGAGGCACGAATTGAAAAAATCACAGGCGAGGTCCATCCAATGCTAAAGCTAGGCTATTTCTTTAGCCACAGGGATTTGGATAAAATTATCACAGAATATGAAAAGGGAAACAAGTTTTACCTTTATACCGGAAGAGGTCCGTCTGGGAAAATTCACATGGGACACTTGTTGCCATGGATATTTACAAAATATCTCCAGGACAAGTTTGATGTCAAATTAATATTCCAATTAACTGATGATGAAAAGTTTCTCTACAGTGACCAAAAATCAATGGAGGAGGTAAAAAAATTCACTGAAGAGAACATTTTGGATATTATTGCAATAGGCTTTGATCCAAAAAAGACCAAAATTCTAATTGATACCAAAGACATCAAGAGAATTTATCCAATAGCTCTTGAAATTGCAAAGCGAATTACATATTCTACAGTAAAGGCAGTATTCGGATTTGAAAATTCTACAAATATTGGCATGATTGGATTTCCTCCAATTCAAGCAGCACCATGTTTTCTTCCATCAATAATTGAAGGAAAACCTACTCCAGTACTGATACCAGCTGCAATAGATCAGGACCCATACTGGAGAGTTACAAGAGATATAGCAGAAAAGATGGGTTATCCAAAGCCTGCACAGATCCATTCCAAGTTCTTGCCAGGACTTGGCATGCAGGGAAAAATGTCATCATCAATTCCTGAAACTGCAATATTTACAACAGATGATGAAAAAACTGTAGACAAAAAAATCAACAGTACATTTACTGGTGGTCAGCCTACTATTGAGCTTCAGAAAAGTCTTGGCGCAAACTTTGCCATCTGTCCGGTATTTTGGTACCTGCGTTACTTTTTTGATACTGAAAAAGAGTCTGATGAGAGAGCAAGAAAGTGCAAGAGTGGTGGATTACTATGTGGAGAATGCAAGGGTAACCTAAAAGATGCAACAAAACCATTTTTGAAAGAATTTCAAGCTAGAAGAGAGAGAGCTAAAGACCAAGTGGATAAATTCATGTTTGAATAAAATGAAGAAAAATATCACGTGCGCAGATAGTTACGAGGCACAAAAACTTGCCAGTCTAATATACATCAAAGATGATAATGAAATTTTCATCAATGGAATTTTAGAAATTATTGAAAACGAGATAGTCATATCATTAAAGGACAAATCTGCACACAGTATACTATTCCAAGATAAGACACAAGCTGAAGAATTTGCAGATTTTATCCAGTCTGTAATTGATGGCGTAAATATAATCACAAAGACTGAAGTTATTGAAGACATAGTAGAAATATCTAAAGAATAAGAAAGCTAGAATTTGACAAATTTTCTGGATACCACTAATACTCCAATTACAGATGCTACAATTGCTCCTCCAAGAATTAAACTAAATTCTGGAGGCGTCTTTACAGTGGTTGCAGTGCGTAAAAACCCATGTTGATTTAGTGAACTATCAATATACATTCCAACTAACTGTCCTGCATTGTTAATTCCTGTACCAGATGTACTGTTGGCACCTGGATAATCAATTGCAGAATAATTTCCAGATGAGAATAAAAAGCCATGTTGGTTTCTTGAATTATCAATATACATTCCAACTATTTGTTCCACATCGTTGATTCCCGCAGTGGTTGTAACAGCAGCAGTAGGATAATCAATTGAGGTATAATTCCCAGATGAGTAAAGAAAGCCATGAGGGTTCTTTGAACTATCAATGTATGTTCCAACTACCTCTCCCTCATTGTTAATTCCAAAAGCAAGTGTGGCAATTGAACCAGGATAAGTTATCCTGTAAAAGCCATTAGATGAGAGTAGAAAGCCATGTTGATTTTTAGAAGTATCAGTATAGTATCCAACTATCTGTCCTGCATTGTTAACTCCTAAAGCAAGTGTACCAGTGGAATCGGGACAATCAATTTTGGTGTAATTACCAGATGATAATACAAAGCCGTGTAGGTTTTTAGAAGTATCAGTATAGTATCCAACTATCTGTCCTGCATTGTTAATTGCTGCACCAGTTGTACTGTTGGCACCTGGATAATCAATTGATGTATAGATTCCATGTGATAGTAAAAAGCCATGTTGATTTAGTGAACTATCAACATACATTCCAACTATCTTTCCCACATCATTAATTCCCGCACTAATTGTACTGTTTGCTTTTGGATAATCAATCTGGGTAAAATTATTGATAGTTGAAGATTGTTGAGGTATTGGCAATTGGGCAGATGCAGATGTAATCAAGGCTGCAAATATTACAACTGACAACAAAATCATACCAAAACAGATGGCTCTTAACATTAGAGATAGTTATGTTTGACAATATATTAACTCGAGATAATTTTATCAATTTTGATTTCCAGTCTTAGAAGATATAGTTTGTAAAAAAATTGATAAATTTTAGACTAACGCTTTATCCATTTCATGAGTAACTAGTTCCTGTACTTTGAGAAAATACAGTCTAGTTGCATATGGCATGGCATCCAAGTTGTCTTCAATTGCCATCATTAGATATCTAACAGCTCTTTTAGAAATATCAAGATTAAATTTCAGATATAGAATAGGATCTTGCTTGACACCGATTTTGTCTACAAGCCACGGTGGTGCCATTTCTTTTGCCTCTGCTATTACTTTTTTATACCAAAATGCAATATTTGCAGGATCAAGTCCATCCTTCAGACCAACGATATCTGAAGACATTTTGCCCATCATCCTATCTGTAAGTTCTTTCAATGTTATATCAGGCATTA
>JARLFW010000043.1 GCA_031296345.1 Nitrosotalea sp.
AGAACAACATCTGCAGAAAATATTCCGCGTTTGTCTACGATTCTTCTTGCACTGTCAAGTTTAGGAATTCTCTTTGAAAATTTAGGTGTAATTCCCAATATTTCTTTGGCACCATTTTTTTTCAAAACTTGCGCTATGACCTTTTTTCGTTTCTCACTTGCATAAAACAGATTTACCTCAATTTTTGCGCCTGTAACTTTGGATAACTCTACTATCTCTTTTGGACAGAGAGCAGCAATATTGCCATTTACTGATATTACAGGTAATTTAGCCGTGACAAGTGCTCTTGCTGCAGCCTTGATTGCCTTGTAAGCAGTCTTTGATGTCTTTTCTCCGATGAGGTAATCGAACATCTCGCCCCTTCCATGGGCCAAAAGACCCTCTTCTACAACTAGGCCATCTCTGAATCCTTGGACAAGCTTTTCTCTGATATACAGGGATGCAGCCCTAGGATGTGTTTTTGGAATTAACACTAGGAGACTCTAACTCCGCTCTTGTCTATCTCTGTCTTGATTATTATTCCGTCATATTTTTCTAAAATTTTTATCACTTGAGATTCTTTTGTTTTTGGAACTAACGTAAAGATAGTCTCTCCAAACATTGCAACTCCTGACTTGAATCCATTTTCTGCCAAGTCATTAATTACCTGCTGCATTTGGGATGTAATTACATCAACGTACTTTGCAAACTCAAGTGACATGTCCAAAAATTGCATCTGATCTCTTGACTTTAGTAATTTTGTAACCATCTTTCCCCCAAGTCCATTTATCTTTGAGAGTTCAGTCTTGATGAACTGTTTTGTTGATATTGGAGAAAAACAAATTACAATTGCAGAATAATCTGTGTGAATCTTTTGTATACTTCCAATTCCTGGAGCCCCATGTTTTGTTCTGATTTCAAATCCTCCATGATATGATGATAATACAGTTCCAAGTCCTGTCTTGCAGTAAATTTCTGCATTATGTGCAATCTGGCCTATCTTTGTTCTGGATAGATTTGTCCCAAGTGCTTTGTTTAATGCAAATGCCAAACTTAGTGCAACAGCACCACTTGAGCCAAGACCATAACCCACTGGAATTGTAGTATCATGTTCAATATCTAAAAAATAATTTCCTTTTACAATTTTAAAAAATTCCTTTACAACAAATTCTGAAACTTGGGTATTATCAGATTTGTAGCCAATAACTGTTATCTTAAATCCAGGTTTATCAGAGCTTGTTACCTTTACCTTTGTAGTTACACCTTCTTTGATGCAAAATCCTGCACCGATTGAACCCTTTTGCTCAGGCTCTCTTGGCTCTATTTCTGCTTTGAAAAACCCAGTAATGTGACCTGGCGCAAAGGCTACTGCTTGCATGAATAGCTTAAACTAATGAAAAAATATAAAAATGATCATTAAACAATATAAATTAGTATAAATTGACTAAATTTATTCGGCGTCTACAAAGAATAGGAAGCAGCATCTTGGTATCTCTTCCAATAGAGTGGGTTCAAGCAAATAAACTTGAAAAAAGTGATGAAGTAGAGATTGAAACCGGAATCAACAGTGTCTCAATTACTCCAACTGGTGGTAGCAGACCCCTAAATGAAGTTGTAATAGAATATCCCGTTTCAAAACAAGAAAATATCAGTGCTTATGTTACAGGTGCGTATCTAATCGGTTACGATTTAATCAAGATAAAAGGAAAATCATCAATCTCAGTAGAGGACAGAGAAAAGATTCGAAGATTAATGCGCAGACTTGTTGGAATGGAAATAGTTGAGGAGGATGCATTAAATGTAAATGTACAATTTCTCTTAGATGCAACAACACTAAGTCCCGATAAAATCCTAAAGAGAATGAGTTCGATTGTTCTTGGAATGTTTCATGATACAATATCATGTCTTATATCTGATGACAAGTCAGTATTGCAAACAATGTCAAGCAGAGATGATGAAATTGACAGACAGTATTTCTTGCTTGTAAGATTAATTCGAAGTGCAATGGTTGACAAGAAACTTGCAACTGCACTAAATTTAGGAAATATAGATATTCTTGATTATAGAGTAGCTGCAAACTTGCTAGAGACTGCAGGTGATACAATAATTGAATTAGCACACTCTATCTCAGAGTTGCCAATGCCAAAGGCTGATTTGAAAAAACTCTATAATGTTGCAACTGAGATAGAAGATGTTCATGAAAAATCAATTACATCATTTATTGAAAACAATAGAAAACTTGCAATTGAGGCAATAACGCTTCATAGAAATTATCAGAAAAAGATCTCAAGTGTTGGCTCAGCACTTGATCCAAAAAAACTAGGATCAATGCAATTGATAAATCTTGTATTTACATTTGAAAAATTATCTAGATGTTGGGCAGATGTTGCCGATTTGGTAAAACCAGTTTATACTTGATATTTTTTCTTAATTGCATAAGTCAAGACAGCACATATTGTCTTTGAATCGGTAATTTTTCCAGACATTATCATCTTGATTACCTTTTTCAAATCAATCTTGACTACAGACATTATCTCATCATGGTCAAGCTGCAAGCTACCTACTTTTTTGATTCCTGATGCCACATAGCAATGGATGATTTCCGTATTGTATCCAATAGAAGGATAGTACTTGATCAAAGGAGTCATCTTCTTTGCTGTATATCCTGTCTCCTCACGAAGTTCCCTGTGGGCACATTTTAGGGGTTTTTCTCCCTTTTCTAGTGTTCCAGCAGGAATTTCAAGCACATATCCATGCGGAAATCTATGTTGTCTCACAAGTAGTACTTTACCATCCTCAATGGCAAGTATTGCAGCTGCACCTGGATGCTCTATTACCTCTCTTGTAACTTTACGTTTGTTAATGAATAAAGTGTAAAGACTCAGTGAGAGAACTCTTCCTTTGAAGACATTTTTTCTCATTTTATAAAACTACAAAATAATATGTTATGAATGTATCTCAGGCATCAAATGTAATCTCTTTGATTTCTTTGCTTGTACAATTGCATCTCTTGCCCATTTTTGTGGAAATGTTATACTCTTTGGCATGAATAGATCAACTGACTGAATGTTTTCAATTTCATGTACCTTTTGAGCAAGATCATCCATCTTGTACACATTATTTGTATACATGAATAAAACAATCTGGTTCATATGTACAAAGGGTTTTTGTAAAAATGATTCTGAAAATACTTTGTCAAGTTTTACAAGTGTTTTTTTGATGTCTCCTTTTACTCCGACTAAAACTGCAAATGGAATAAATTCTCCCATGTTCTTTGGATTATATATTAATGTAAATTGTATTGCTTCATCATTTTATAATTTCTCAAGTGAACGAGCTATGGTCTTTGTTGAAAAGCCAGATTTTTTTGCAATCTCTTCTATTTTTAATCTTGGGTCTTTGAGCAATATATCTATTATCTCAATATCTGTCTTTGTCAGATCTGATCTTATCTCTGGATTTTTTGCTTCAAATATACTAAGTACTCTAACATCGCGTAACAAGTTTTGTGCAAGTTCCATCTTTTGTGCAGGTTCTTCTTTTACTACAATACTACAAACAGTAATTCCGCCAATACATGGAACAACATAAAAAGGTTCTCCGACTAATCTTATTTGGTCTAAAATATGGTCCATCTCTTTTCCAACTACTACAAAATACAAAACACTATACCCTAAAACAGGTGGTTCAATTTTCAATGCAAACTCTTCAATTATTTTATTTTGAATCATTTTTTGTATTCTTGATTTTACGGCAACACCTGAGATACCAATCTCACTACCTATCTGACGATCTGGTTTTCTACAATTATTGAGCAAATGTGTGAGAATTTGTATATCTAATTTGTCCATTTCTTATAGTGATACCTCATTAATTATATCAAAATAAACATCTTGTATATATAAATGTCTGATATAGTGCTAAATCCATCATATAACATTAAATATCAGACTAATTATGATCGTCTATTGGATTACAGGGCACAAATAGGTATTAGGTTCATCACTAGGCGTAAAGGCAGCCTTATTGCAGCAAGTCTAGCAGTTGCTATTGCAATACTTGTAGTTCAAGTAAATTCTGTGATCTTTCAAGGATTGTATGATGCAATAGTTCGTGATCAGATTAACTATCGATTTGGACATGTTTACATCACAAGACAAGAGGACTTTATCACAAGATCTGACTTTATGTTGATTAACTGGCTTGAAAGAATTCCATATGTCCAAGCTGCTGCTCCAAGAATTGATTCTACTGCCTCAGTTAATGCAACAATAAATGGTCAGATCATACATGATTACCAAGTACCTGTGATTGGTGTTGATCCGGTTCTAGATAGAGCAGCTTCTACAATGGCTCAAACTGTAGGAGACGGTCAATATGTCTCATTTAGAAATTCAGCAGTATTGGGAGCAATTGTAGATAGGGATCTTGGATATCCACAAGTGGGAGATACAATCAAACTGAAATTCAAAGATCAATATGGTAATGATATTCTACGAAGATTAACAATAGTTGGAATAACTGCAACTGCAGGTTCAGTAGGTCTTGATAATAGTGTTATAATGAATATTGATACACTACGTGAAATAATAGCTAGACCACATCAAACACAATCAATTATTGTTAGACTAAATGACCCAACAAAAGATGCTGATGTAAAGGCTTTGTTTCTTAGTGCATTTCCATCTAATGCAGATAAATTCAAGGCACAAACAATAGAAGAGTCAGCAGAGACAACACTACGTGGTTTTAGATCAGGTATTGCTCTAATTAATCTGGTTGGATATTTTGGTATGATGTCATCGGCATTTGCAGTTGTAACTATACAAATGATGCAGGTAACAAGTAAGACACGTGACATTGGTGTAATGAGAGCAATCGGAGCAAAAAGAAAAGATGTACTACTGGTATTCATATTTCAAGGAATGGTAATAGGTGCAATAGGTGCGGGACTTGGAACTGTTATGGGTGTAACATATACTGCATACGCAAAAGAAACTCACATGCAATTTCAGGGAAGCTTGCCCTTGGAGGTCAAGTACAATTGGGCAAGTATAGTGCAAACAGACATTATGGCGTTTGCACTTGCTATTATAGCATCAATCTATCCCGCATACAAGGCTACAAAATTAGAACCAGTGGAGGCCATGAGAGTTGGCTGATTATGTACTAGAAGTAAAAAATGTCGATAAGGTCTATGGTCAAGGAGATACTGAAGTGTATGCCTTACGAAATCTATCATTTAGCGTAAAACGAGGAGAATTCATGCTAATTGTTGGAAGTTCAGGTTCTGGAAAATCTACTCTACTTAACATGATTGGGTTACTTGACAGACCAACCAGAGGTAAGGTGATAATTGACGGAATTGACACATCTGCACTTAACGATAACCAACTGTCCTCATTTCGAAATTCAAAACTTGGATTCATATTCCAATTTTCAAATCTCTTGTCAGATCTTACTGTTCTTGAAAACGTAACATTACCAAGAAAGATTCAAGGTACAATGCAAAATGCTATAGAAGAATCAAAGACATTGCTCAAAACAGTAGGACTTGAAAGTCAGATGCACAAATTTGGAAACCAGATATCTGGTGGACAAGCTCAAAGAGTAGCAATTACAAGAGCTCTTGTAAACAAACCAGCCATTGTTTTAGCAGATGAACCAACAGGAAACTTGGATTCAGTATCAGCAGAGACTACCATACAGTTACTAAAGTCCTTGAATCGTAAACTATACCAGACTTTTATTATTGTAACACACGACCGTCATCAATTTGGCGAAGTGGATAAAGTAGTAACAATAAAAGATGGTAGAATTGTCAAAGAAGAAATGTAGGCAAGTTTGACTTGATCTACAAGACCATTATGCTAGTAGTACTATTACTAGCAGGACAAATTGTAATTCCAAGTTATGCTCAAGCACCAGAAATACTTTCACCACCCGAGTCACCCTTTGAACATGGCTATAATGATGTCAAGTATCTTGATTCATACTTTGGAACTCCAGGACAAAAAATTGAGGCTGAACCTGGAGACAAGAATGTTCCATTTACAGTGATATTGTCAAATGTAGGAACAGAGGATATCGCAGGAATTAATGGACTTCTTAGTCTACCAGTTGAATTTTCTGGTGCCTCCACATCTAACAACTTGATTCAAGCAGATAATACACAAACAGCTACTTCAGGAACATCTTTTGGACTGACATTTTATTTGAATCTTGATAAAAGTATGGGTATTCATGGATACTCTGGAACAATCAAGGTCACTTATACTAGAGTGCGAGAGAATGGAGAACATACAATATTCTTGGATTTTAACTTCAAAATAACAGGAAAGAGCGTCATTAATCTAAAAGCAGATAATCCATTCTTACAACCAGCATCAAACAATGATATAACAATAAAGGTTTCAGACCCAGGTTCTGCTCCACTAAATAATGTCGAAGTTGTTATTCAACCCCAAAACACCAGTACGTCAACTGGTATAGTAATAGATCAAAATCATTGGGATATAGGAAACGTACAACCTAACTCATCTAATGCTTTCTCGTTTAAAGCATTTATCCCACAAAGCATGGCAGGTCAAACCATTCATGCCCCGTTTTCAATAACATACTTTGATGGACAAGGAAACCAAATTACAACATCAAGAACCGTTGACTTTATTGTAGGACCTTCAACTATGTCATCTATTGCAATATCTTCTCCATCATATATCATGATGGGAGTGATGCAAAATATGACTATTACACTTGAAAATCTATCACCATCAAAGATGACTAGCATTGGAATCACCATTACACCAAACTCTAACGGTCTAAAAATTCTCAAAGATAACAAGTGGTTCATACGAGAAATAAATCCATTAGATAGTACTAGTATAGACATCCCGGTTTTTGCAGATAGCAGTATTCAAGGTCAAGCAGTCAACTATGACGTTGATTTGCAATATACAAGAGACGGTGCAACCATAATTGAAAAACAGAGTTTTGCAAATTACATCCGAGGAGTAATTGATATCTCAGTGCATGACATTGGAGTCTCAGAAATAGCTGGCAAGAAGATGATAATTGGAAATGTTCTAAATCAAGGAAACGTCAAAGCTGTATTTGGTCAGGTAACTGTAATGCCATTAGATAATTCTATTATCAAACAATCATCTCAGTATATTGGTGATATCGATATAGATGCACCAGTGCCATTTAACATACCAATAAATTCTGATACACCACCAGTTGGTGATCAAAAAGTTCAGGTTACACTAACTTGGAAAGATACACTATTACAACAGCACACAATAACTGAAATTGATACAGTATCTTTTGGAACTCCAACGGCTCAATCAAGTAATAATTTTAACTTTAATCAAGTTCAAATTATAATTCTTGTAGCAATTGCAGCAGGAATTGGTGGAATTGTATTCAAGGTAAGAAAGAAAAAGATTCCATTAGAAAAGAAAGTACAAGAATCAAGCTAAGGATATATTTACTCGAAAGACATTTTTTGATACATGACATGGGATGAAATTG
The DNA here is from genome assembly GCA_031296345.1 of Nitrosotalea sp. Lineage (GTDB taxonomy): Archaea > Thermoproteota > Nitrososphaeria > Nitrososphaerales > Nitrosopumilaceae > Nitrosotalea. The sequence continues at coordinate 7,513 of JARLFW010000043.1, forward strand.
AAATCCCGAAAGAAGTTCGCCATTTTATGCCTGAAGATGCAGAAGAAACAGTTTTGGGTCAGAAAAATGGTGCAACAAAACAATATCGCTATGGAAATCTACACATCAGAGAATATGATGACAAATATCTTGTTCACATGGACAAAGTTGATCCAAGACAAGATGCACTAGGTCATCTCATACATGATGCTCCTGAAATCCTAATTGGTGTCGCAAGCGGAGTAATTGCTGGAAAAAAGGTTGCATCAAGTATTTACAAATTGCAAAAAAATACACCTCTCTCAAAAAGTACATCTATTTTAGCAGGACTTGTTACATCTGCAATGGCAGGATACGCAAGTTATTCTTTGATAAAAAAACTCAAAGAGTTCTAGGAGGGAATTACAATTTCAAAATTTCATACAATTCGAACCTTTCTAAAACTGATGCCAGTTGTATTTGCTTTAAGAAAAGATAGAAGAGAATGGGTAAGAAAGCAAGGGAAAAATGTCGATCTAAAAAGATATCAAAAAAATGCAAGAAGAGCTCTCAAGACTTTCATATCACTTGGTCCTGTTTACATAAAACTAGGTCAGTGGCTATCATCAAGGGCAGACATTTTACCACAGCCTTATCTTGAAGAACTTGCAAAACTCCAAGATGAAGTTCCTGCAGAATCTTTTGATAAGGTAAGACCAATTATAGAAAAAGATCTGGGACCCATGGATCAAAGTTTTGATTCTGTTGACACTGAAGTAATTTCTGGTGCATCACTTGGACAGGTATACAAAGCAAAGTTGCGGGGCAACGATGTTATAATAAAAGTCAAAAGACCTGGAATTGAAAAAGTAGTCGAAGAAGACATTCGTGTTCTTAAAAAAATTATTCCATTTGCAATGAAGTTTGTTGATCCAAATCTTAGATATTCTACAGAAGCAATGCTTTCACAGTTTATTGAAACAATCCATGAAGAAATGGACTATAGAATCGAATCTAAAAATCTTAAAGCAATAAAAAAAAACATGGAAGGCTATCCTAAACTAAGAATTCCGTCTGTAATAGATGACAGATCGAGTCAGAATATCCTGACCATGGAATACCTTCCTGGTATCAAAATAACAAACGTAAAGGCACTTGATGAGGCAGGAATTGATAGGGAACAGCTTGTTGTAAGGACCC
>JARLFW010000044.1 GCA_031296345.1 Nitrosotalea sp.
ATTCCAAGAGAAACTTGCTGAAGCATTAACATATTATTCAATGGAAGAAAGTGTTGCACTTGCAAAGACACGAGGATCATTCCCACTATGTTCAAAAACAGAATATCCAGAAGCTAAGATTCCTATTGCTGGATATTATGAGAAACCAAAGAGCGCTCGTACTTATGATTGGGATGCTTTGATTGCCAAGATTCAGAAACATGGTATTAGAAATGTCCTAACAACAACAGTTGCTCCTACTGGTACACTATCAATGATAGCTGATTGCTCAAATGGAATGGAACCAATGTTTGCCTTGGTATTTGAAAAGAGAGTAACAGTAGGCAGATTCTTCTATACAAACAAAATATTTGAATCAGTACTCAAAGAACATGGACTATACAGCGACCAAATTCTAGAGAAGATTGCAAATAACTATGGTTCTGTGAAAGGAATAGCCGAGATTCCAGAATGGATGCAGAAGATATTTGTCACAGCAATGGACATTCACTGGGCAGATCATCTAATGGCTCAGGGAGTATGGCAAAAATGGATAGGTAATGCAATTGCAAAGACAATCAATATGCCAAGTGACGTCTCATCTGATGATGTAAAAGCTGCATATCTATTAGCACATGATCTTGGTCTCAAAGGAATTACTGTATTTAGAGATGGTTCAAGACATGAGCAAGTATTACACATGACTGGAGACAATGTTAAAAAGAATTTCCTAGTGACTCCAAGTCCATTTGTTACAGATTATATCTCAAAGAATGTCACAAATGCATATCTAAAAGTTGAGATAGAAAGAGCACTTCAGATAAAAATTCCAGATAATGAAGTATCTGCTCCAACACCAACACTAACACCAGAACAAATGGAAGAGAGACTCTGTCCTACATGTAAGAACAACTTGGTATTTGCAGAAGGATGTAGTGTATGCATCGAGTGTGGATACAGCGGTTGTACATCTGGATGAGGTTAAAAGAATAATGAAAAATTTATCAGAAAATATTATGCTCATTGTTTCCGGGACTTTGAGGAACGTGATGGGTTAAGCACCAGAACAGGAAACGACGTCTGATTTCCAATCAGAAAGAGTCGACCTGTTTGAGTGTTCCTAGCAGGAGCCCATCACGTTTTTACTTTTAATTTAAAAAAAGATCTTGTCCTATTAAGTGATTTGGTGATCTCTTGTCATCATATCACATCAATACTTTTTTACTATGCATAAATCAAATACCATTAATTGAATAAGAAAATAGTTGGTATTGGTATTGGAGCTGCAGTAGCCATTGCAGCGGTTTTTTTTATACTAGTACCACAATTACAACCTCAAATTATACCTCCGACTCAAACTGAAAATATCTCACATAATGTAAAACTTGGTCTTGTAATCATACCTCCAACCCAAAAATCAACTCTTCAAGAAGTCAAGGATGCATATGCCCAAGCAGCATCAACAGGAATAGGAAGAAGCAATGTCTATCTTTCTTGGCCTATTATGGAGCCTTCACAAGGAACTTACAACTGGGGTTATTCCGATATCTTGATGGGGTTGAATCGTGAACAACACCTCAACGTCACACTTTACTTTTCAGTAATAAACAATCAAAACTTAGGACCATTTCCAAATTGGATGGGAAATCCACAACTTGATCAAAAACTCCAAGATCAAACAGTAACTACTCTTGATGCTATACTTTCAAGGTATTACATTGTAGATTATGTGATAATTGGCGGAAATATTGATAGTTACTTTAGAGACCACCCAAATGAGATTCCAAAATACGTAGATTTCTTTAATGGTGTGTATGATAAATTAAAAGCAAAACATCCTGACGTCAAATTTGGAAATTGGTTCTCGTTAAACGATGTATCCAATCATTATGAGGGAGATATTGTAGGAAAGCTAAACCAAGGTGATTTTGTAGCATATTCTTATGCTCCAGTTGACATGTTATACTATGAAAGTAATAGTACCGAAAAGGAAGGGGCTAATTTACATAAGATGATTGATTATGCAAATGGAAAGAAAATAGCATTAATGGAAGTTGGTTGGAGTACTGACAAATCAATTAATGGTACAAAAGAAGACCAACAAAAATTTGTAGGAATTGTGTTTGATTTTTACAAGAAAAATCAATCAGATTTTGAGTTTCTAACTTGGTATAGACAGTATGACAGACCAGTTGATACATGTTATAATTCACTAAACAAAGCTACCAACTCTGCCTTTAACAATGATGAAGTACTGAATAATACTGCTGCATACCTATGTGGTACTGGTTTGTTTGATGTAGACAAAAATCCAAAACCTGCATGGGATGAATTAAAAAAACAAATACAATCTATTCCTAACTCTTAATTACAGAATTAGGCAACTTTGATTTATTGAAGTATGTAGGATTTTTTAGTTTTTTACTGTTAATCACAAGTATTACTCCTGCATTTGCACTATACGAATTTCCAACTCTAGAAGAGAAAAACAATTTTGATCAATTACTTGCTCAATTTGAAGCAGTTAATGCAACAAAAAAAGATGTATCAGACGTAATTGAGACATTTCAAAAACCACTTGTAAGTACTTTCTTGTGTAATTCGCAAGATGTCAATAATCAAATCATAACTATAGTCAAAACAAAATTGGCAAAGTTTGATCAAAGTACAGTTCATCAAGACTTGGTAACAGGAGGATCCTATACATGGCATTGTTCTGAAGATATGCAAGGCGGGAAAATTACTTTGGATTGTAATAATGAACTACGAATTAATCCAAGTGTTATATCTAATGGTACACAAATAGATCCAAAACTACATGGTATTGAAAATCTGGTCATATTGTATCATGAATTACTTCATGGGCAACTTATGATTGATGCAATAAAGAGCTCTATTCTATGGCAACAGGAAACTTGTAACATAAAGTCTGGAGAAAATATCGATTATTCATATGCAGATCCTGATCATAAAATAATTAACTATCTGCAAACTCAGTTTGCATCTGAACTTGTTGATAAAGACGGAGGAAAAATGATTACAAAAGAAATCAATCCAGATGAAACAAAAAATGGAACATTTACAGTCAAAGTCTTAAGCTTTCAAGATTATCCTTTGTTTGTAAATGGTACTAAAATTACTCTTAGGACAAATAACATATTAGAAAATTCGTTTTTTCAAGTAAAAAATGATGTCTTTCTGAGTGGACATTTGAAAGATACAACAAAATCTGGACTTGTGTGGTTCTATCTTTTTAATAATCAAAAAACCCAGAATGTTACGTATGAACCTGTTCCTGCCTGGACAAAACTGATTGCAGGGTTGTGGTCTAGTGGAAATACTGATGACAAGGACTTTTTTGCCGTGATTGACTATTTAGTACAGCACAACATAATCAATTCAAATAGTGAAAAAAACACTGTCTCCACAATACCTCACTGGTTCAAAAAAAATGCACATCTGTGGTTCACCGGTGAAATTGATGACAATACATTTGTTAATTCTATTCAATATCTTATTTCAGCTGGAATGATCTCTTAATAAGAAAATTAGATGCGGTCGCCGGGATTTGAACCCGGGTAACGGGCTTGGAAGGCCAGTGTACTAACCAAACTATACTACGACCGCTCACTGTGCCAATCTTAGACCTACATAATAATTCTTTTTTCGTATTCATAGAGTACACGTGAAATTATGATATGAGCTTCAAGTGGATTTTTGTCTACTAATACTATTTTGTTAAAATAATCTTTGTTTTTATCAGAAAATTGACCTTTTGAAAATCCTCCCACAACAAGACAAGTATCGTTATCCATCTCCTCTGCCACTTTTTGATAAGAGCTTTTGATGCCTTTACTTGAAAGTGCAATTGTTTGTTTTGGATTAATTTTTTTAATTAAATCTCCAAAATTCATTTCCTTTATTTCAAGAAGTGTATTGTTATTCTCTTCAATTCTTCCAGCAGCGTATAATTTTTCAACAAGTCCTATGAATCTATGATATGACTTTGGTAATCTAACATTCTGACCTAAAGAAATAACCTTATCATCAATCGTATGAACAAAAATATTTAGTTTATTTTCAAAATAAAGAGGAATACTACAAGATTCAAGTAAAGAAAAATGAACAAGATCGGGTCTTCCTCTTTTTATCTCATTTTTAATTCCCTTCATTGCTGCAAAATGCCATGATATATCAAGTAAAATTTCAGATGGTTTTTTGTTAAATCTTCTAGCAGATGCTATAACTGAATTATGCCTCTGTAGTTCTACAGGTACTAATTCTAATGCAGATTCTGCTATTACCAGAGAGAGCAAGATTGTATTTTAAGGGTAGGAATTATTAAACAACATGAAACCTGTAATTAAAGACCTTTTAATAGAAAGGATGCAAATTCTGATTAAAAATGCCGTATCATATGCAAGGTCTAATCCAGAGTTGGCAGAAAGACAAGCAGCACTTTCCAAGAGACTTTGTACAAAATATCGTATTCGGATGCCCTATGAGTTGAGGATGCATTTTTGTAAAAAATGTAAGAAGTTTATTGTACCGGGATTTACTGCAAGGGTGAGGATAGGAAGGAGTAATCTCAAATCAATACGTATTACCTGTGGTTTTTGTAACCACACATACAGAAAGATAATTAAAAAACAAATTCCAATAGGTCAATGATTTATAAGACGAACTTTGAATTTTGCTTTTTATGGCAAAGGCATATGATGTACCAGCAGATTTGTTGATTGGTAAATTATCTGATACTTTAAAGAATGAGGATATTGTACAACCCAGTTGGATACCATTTGTAAAAACTGGTGCACATGCAGTAAAACCTCCTCAACAGAGTGATTGGTATTACACAAGATGTGCATCTCTTCTAAGAAAAATTTACTTGCACGGTCCTATTGGAGTAAACGATCTAAGATCAATGTATGGAAATGCAAGACCTATTGGTTACGGAGGAGCACATCACAAAGATGCTGGTGGTTCAATAATTAGAACGGCCATACATAGTTTAGAAAAATTAGGTTATTTAGATAAAGTTGAAGGAAAAGGTAGAACAATATCCCATGAGGGTATGAAAAAACTTGATCGTCTATCAACTGAGATCTTAAATGAATTAATTGCAAAAAATCCAAATCTAAAGAAATATTCCTAGTTGTATTATGAGCTCTCATAACCCAAATGATGATCGAAATCCAAGCGACGCAGAAGTTTCTACCATGAAGGATAATGCACTAAAAACTCTCCTTACTGCTGAAGCAAGACTGAGACTAAATAACGTTAGAATGGTAAAACCTGACTTGGCAGCAATGGTTGAAAATTATCTCTTAGGATTGGCATCTCAGGGAAGACTGAATTCACAAATTTCCGATGATCAGTTAAAGCAAATTTTACTGTCTATTCAACAACCCAAGCGAGATTTTAAGATTAATCGCAAGTAGTTCTAGGGAAAATATATTAGGGGTAAATTGAACGGTTACAAATATGAAAGCAGTTGTTTATGAAAAGTATGCTCCAAATGATGATTACAAGTCAATTCTAAATGTAAAAGAAGTACCTGATCCAAAACCAAAGTCAAATGAAGTTGTTTTCCGTGTAAAGGCAGCTGCCTTGAATTATAATGATATCTGGGGAATGCGTGGACAACCAGTACCAGTTCCATTACCACACATTTCTGGTTCTGATGCTTCAGGTGAAGTTACTGCAGTAGGAGAAGATGTTACAAACTTCAAAGTTGGTGATCGAGTTGTTTCACATTCAAACATGTCATGCAGAGTTTGCGAAGCATGTACTGATGGAAGAGAATATGATTGTCTAAAGAGATCAATCTGGGGATTCCAAACAGGACCATTATGGGGTGCATTCTCTGAATTTACTCATTTACCTGAAGTTAATGTTGCAAAAATTCCAGAAGGTGTAAGCTATAATGAAGCTGCCGCAGCCTCAATGACATTACTTACTTCATGGCATATGTTAGTAGGAAGAGCAAAAATTCATCCTGGTCAAACAGTCCTTATCATGGGAGGAGGTTCTGGTGTAGGAAGCTTTGGAATTCAGATTGCAAAACTATACAATTGTAATGTTATAGCTACAGGAAGTCCAGATAAATTAGACAAACTAAAAGAACTTGGAGCAGATTTTGCTGTTGATCACAGAAAACCAGATTGGAGTAAAGAAGTAAGACAAATTGCAAAACCATTAGGTGGTATTGATGTTTCATTTGATCACATAGGTCAAACTCACTGGAATGATCAACTCACTTTACTAAAGTATGGAGGAACCTTGGTAACATGTGGAGCAACTACTGGATACGATGCAAAAACAGATTTGAGACACATATTCTTCAAAGGAACTAACATCTTAGGATCAACACAGGGAACAAAAGCAGAATTAGAACAAGGATTATACTGGATGGGTAAAAAGAAAATTAAAGCTGTGATAGATTCAGAATATAGCTTTGAAAATGCCGCAGAAGCACATACAAAAATGCTTACTGGAAAAGGATTAGTCGGCAAAATCCTACTCAAACCATAAATAAATTTTATTTATGGCAAGACTCCTTCGTAGTCTTCTGTTTGTTCCAGGTAATAATAGTCGTTTTTTAGAAAAAGCAAAATCGCTAAGTGCTGACATTATTTGTTTTGATCTAGAAGATTCTGTACCCATTGAAGAAAAAAAATCAGCAAGAAATTTGATTAAAAATGCACTACAAAATAGATCAGAGTATAATTCCGAAATCTATGTGAGAACAAATTCTCCAATATCTGGACTAATACCCGATGACCTAAAAGAAATTATTCAAAAAGGTGTTGATGGTATTGTTATTCCAAAAGTAGACACTGCAAGTGATATAAAAAAAATTGAAAAAATTATGATTGGATTAGAAAAAAAACATAAACTAAAACCTATTGAAATCATCGCATCAATCGAATCTACACAGGGAGTTGTAAACTCTTATTCTATAGCCTCATCCAGCAAAAGAGTCTCCGCACTGGTCTTTGGTGTATTTGATTTGTTAAATGATCTTGGTGTAGAGTATACTAAGAATCCGGAAGGAGCCATATATTCACGAGCGAAAATTCCAGTAGATGCAAAAGCTGCGGGAAAATATGCAATTGATGCAATCTGGCAAGACATTGATGATACTAATGGATTGGAAAATGATTCCATCTCTGCCAAAAACTTGGGTTATGTGGGCAAAAGCATTATTCATCCAAATCAAGTCGATATTGTTCATAAAGTATTCTATCCAACTCACTCAGAAATAGAATGGGCAAAAAAAGTTATAGAGGCATATGATTTAGCCAAAAAAAATAAGAAGGGGGCTACAACAGTTGATGGAAAAATGATTGATGAAGTACATTACAAGAGAGCTGCAACTCTATTAAATTCAGTA
>JARLFW010000045.1 GCA_031296345.1 Nitrosotalea sp.
TAATGCCTACTATGAGATTGCAAGAAAAAGACAAAGACTATGCCATAGTGGGTGCAATGCCTGCTGATGCACCTGGAATTACGTACATTTACGGTCGTCAGTCATGTGATACAAGAAGTATGGAGGAAGGAGATATTGATTCAGGAAATTCAAAATTTGCAGGCCAAGAGGCACTGATGATTTTTGATAAAGTTTTCATTCCATGGGATAAGGTATTTATGTTTGGCGAATACGAATTTGCTGCAATGCTTGTAGAGAGATTCACATGTTATCACAGAAGAAGCTATGTATGCAAGACAGGCTTGGGTGATGTTCTAATTGGTGCAGCTGCTGCAATTGCTGATTATAACGGAGTGCCTAATGTTTCTCACATTAAAGACAAACTAATAGAAATGACTCATCTTAACGAGACGATATATGCATCTGGCATAGCTTCTTCATTTCAAGCTCATCAAACAAAATCTGGTGTATGGATTAATGACGATATGCTAGCAAATGTTACTAAACATAATGTAACTAGATTTCCATATGAAATTGGTAGACTTGCACAGGATATTGCTGGTGGTTTGGTTGTTACACTTCCATCTGAAAAAGATCTGAGAAATCCAGTTACAGGTCCAATATTAAAGAAGTATCTAAAAGGAAGAAAAGGTGTTGATGTTGAAGACAGATTCAGAATCTTAAGACTCATAGAAAACATGACCTTGGGCAGAAACGCCGTAGGATATCTTACTGAATCAATGCATGGTGCAGGATCACCACAAGCTCAAAGAATTAACATTGCACGTCAAATGCAGCTTGGATACAAGAAAAAACTTGCTAAAAATCTTGCAAGTGTTAAAGAAAATACTGAATCAGAACCTGAACAATCTGATTACTTCCAACGTGTATTCAAGATGCGAAAATAGAAAAATTTACTTAATCTTGTTTTTTATCTGAATCTTTATCTTCTGTATTCTGACTTTTTCCAAGTTTGTCATCTGACTTACTTTCAAATCCCTCTGGTTCTTTTATTAGATATGAATGATCGTCAGACAAATCTTTCACACCGAGTTTGTCTGTCAACTCACTTGAATCCTTTGTTTTATCCGAACTGTCATCATACAATTTTTCTATACTGGATTTTGGTTTTCCAAATTGTTTTACTAACATTATTCCAACAATGACAGCTATTATGATGTAATTTATTGGAGGGGTAAGTATTCTTGTAACATAACCTATCTGAGGAACGACATATACCACTTTACCAATGTAATCGTCTTTTGTAATTGGAAAGTCAGTTCCAGGTATAGAACCGGGGTTTGCATCTCCTTTTGTTCTAATTACTAGAGGATCTTTGTTTAATATCTCAGCAACTCTGTGAACTATTACCTTATCATGCCCGTTTGGTCTATTGAATACTATGATATCTCCAACTTTTAATTGATCAAAATTTACATGTCCTTGAACCACAATTACATCAAAAATGTTAAGATTTGGTATCATGCTTCCACTCGAGACAACATAAAATGGATTTTCTGTTCCAAAAGCTACTCGAAGACCAATCCAAATTATTGCAATACCTACTACTACAATTATGATATCCTTTACAATGCCTGATTTGAGGGAAAGTTTACTCAATTGTTTCTAATCTCATAAAATCGTAAGATAAATCTTGCTTAACAATGATATCTTTATTTTAGTTTGTTACCGCAACTTTCACAGAATTTTGAGCCTTGGCTGTTTGTATAGCTACACTTGGTACACTTTAAATTATTTTCACCAAGCGGGCCTCCAAGTAATACGATCTCGCCGATCTTTCTTATTTCATCCCACTTTATTGTAACATCTGTTCCGTCGTTTTTGGTTACAACTAGAACTATGCTTGATTGATCTGGTTGGATGCCCATCTCTTTGACTACTCCAATCCTTCTTGCTTCAGTATCATACACCCCTAGACCTGTAATTGAGCTAAATGTCTTTACATTAGAAGTTTTAGGCTGATTTTGTGATTCAAAGTTTTGAGCAGGAGGCGGTGTTACAATGTTGGTGTTTGTAACAGGTATTGCAGCTCCTACTGAAGCAGCTTCATCAGGTTTACTAAAATTTCTATACTCTGCAATTATAGATCCACAGGTAGTACAGATGTATTGTCCTTTTTCTAACAGAACAAGATTTTCTGCCACTGTCTCGTTGGGATTTTCAAATTCTATCTTTGGACTTCCTTCATGTTCTTTCTCACAGGTATTGCAATAATACTTTGAAATTTTTTCTGAATCTAAACGACCAATGGGGGCAAGAAACAAATCTGGTCCTCCAAGGTTACCTTTTCTTTGTTGATCATCATTTACTGTTGCCATAATAAAACCTCCAGATCCTCTTAATTTTTTTAAGCGAAGTTCGCTACTCATGCTTTAATCTACTAAATGTCAGATAATTATGTATATCATTTTGATGGGTCAAATCTATACTACGTATCAGAGCAAGAGATTATACAATTTATAAAAATAATCTAATTTTTTACAATAATTTGGAAAGAGTTATTAGAGCCAGAAGGCAATATTAAACAAAAATAGACGGAAATGGGTAATCAAACTTCTCTCTGTCGTTTCAATAAAAAGATGATGAATTAATTTGACAAAATTTGAAGAACTAGGACTAAAGGATACAATACTTACTGCACTTAATGAAATGGGTTTCAAAGAGCCATTTCCTATTCAAGTAGGTGCAATTCCAGTACTTCTTTCAGGTCAAGATGTTATAGGTCAAGCACATACAGGAACAGGAAAAACGGCTGCATTCTCTTTACCTATAATTCAGAATGTTATTCCTAAAGGTGGAATACAAGCGCTCATCATAGCTCCAACAAGAGAACTTGCTGTACAGATATCAGCTGAAATTGTAAAATTTTCAAGGCATATTGGAATTAGAAGTGTGACCATCTATGGTGGTCAAAGCATGAATATACAACTAGACGAACTTCATAGAGGAGTAGAAATTGTAGTTGCTACACCTGGACGTCTTATTGATCATATCAAACGTGGTTCAATAAAATTACAGAAAGTAAAGTGGGTTATACTTGATGAAGCAGATACGATGCTTGACATGGGATTTATTGATGATATTAAATTCATCTTGGATTTGGTTCCAGAAGATCATGTAAATGCCCTATTCTCAGCTACGATGCCAGCTGCAATACTGATGTTGGCAGAAAAGTATATGAAAAATCCACAAAAAATATTCATCGATTCAGATGATCTAAGTGGAGAGGGGATAGAACAGGCATTTCTTGTAATAAAAGATAGAGAAAAAACAGATTACTTGTTTAAATTTATTAAAGAAAATGGTGCTGGTCAAGCAATTGTTTTCTGTTCTACAAAAGATAGAACAAGAAGAGTTGCTCATGAACTAGAGCAAGGAAGATTCAATGTAGTTTCAATTCAAGGAGACATGTCTCAATTTAGAAGAGATAAAGCAATGTACATGTTTAAAAAAGGAAAAGCAGACATTCTGGTAGCTACTGATGTAGCAGCTAGAGGTATAGATGTCCCAAAAGTTGCACTAGTGATAAACTATGATGTTCCAAACCAAGATTTGGTATATTTCCATAGGATTGGAAGAACGGCAAGAGCAGGAGAAAAAGGTAGGGCAATAACTTTGGTATCTTATTCTTCGATTGGTGATTTCAAGGCAATATCACGTCAAACTAAGGTTCAGATGATAGATCTAAACAAAGAGCTAGGCATTGTAGTCAATATTCCTGATCCATTGAAGAGAGAAGTAAGTCATAGGAGAGGTTTCGGTAGATCTGGTGGAGGCGGTGGTGGCTATGGTAGATCTGGTGGAGGTTATGGTAGATCTGGTGGCGGTGGCTATGGTAGAAGTGATGATAGGCGAGATGATAGAAGGGGCGATCGTAGAAGAACTGACGATAAGA
>JARLFW010000046.1 GCA_031296345.1 Nitrosotalea sp.
CACTTGTCAGAGCAATGCGTGTATTGGGAATTTTCTAATACCTTTCCACAGTTTTCACACTTTGGGCTTTCCAAATTATATGAACATCGATCTCGATAAATATATGCACTATACTGGTTATCAGATCTGATAATAAACATGACACGCTCCGATATGATGTCTTCTAAAAGAATAATATCTACAGATTTTTAACTCAAATCGATGAAAAACTCTTCTCTTCTTGATGAAGCATACGAATTATGTGAAGAAGGAAAATATACTCTTGCACTAGAATATTATGATCTTATATTATTCAAGGATCCAAAAAATATTACTGCTCTGATAAACAAGGGCGTTGCACTTCAAACTGTTGGCAAGCACGCTAAAGCAGTCAAGTGTTATGACCAGGCACTTGAATTGAAAAGAAAAACATGGATGCTCTAGTAAACAAGGGCTCTGCATTGCACACACTTGGAAAATATCATGATGCAATTGATTGCTATGATAAAGCATTAAAGATTCAACCAAAATATGCCCTAGCAATAGCATACAAGGGTCTGTCACTTGGAGAACTTGGTTTGCTCAAGGACGCGATAAAATATTTTAATGCTGCATTGAAGATAGACAAAAAGTTTGACTTGGCATTAAATAATAAAACAATTGCGCTTGAACTTTTAAAAAATAACGTAAAACTAAAACCAAAACTCTTAAAAAAATAATTTAATTCATTTTGAATTTTACTTTTTAAAATAAAAATTAATTTGCCTGTATATGCTGCACAAACTTGTCAAATCCATATCCTAACGCATCTGTCACCGAACCATCTGGAACAAAATCTATCATCCACGAGAGCAATCCGGATGTTTTTACATCCAAAGATATGTCTGCCACGGTTCCTCCATCTTTTTGGCCTTGAAAGCCCCATGTTTTTTCCAGTTTTGTAGTCATTGTGGTTCCCTTGAGATCTCCGGAAACTACCTCCACAACATAATTTCCATCTGCGTCAGTCTTGCATATTGCCTGGGTGTCAAAAAACATGCCATTTATTCCCGCATTCATCTCAACTAATCTAGTATTATTGTCTAAAATTTTTACAAATTTGACATTGTCAGGAAATACCTGTGGATAATTTGATACATCTGATATTGTATTGAGCAAAGACTCTTCGCTTACATTTGATACTTTTTGTAATGTGATCATTCGGTCTGCATAAGATGAGGGTACAAACGAAAAGACTGTTATTACAACTAGACAAATAACCAAAAAACTAAAAGGGGATTTTAAATCAAGTTCTAGAATTGCTAACCACCGCAGTTGGGGCTTTGATGTAATCGTCAGGAACTCGGCCATATTGATCAAATGGTATTGCTTGAGTTGGCATATTTCCTATTGTAGCATGATGAATGTATTTGTCATTAAGTGCTTGATTTACAGATATCATCTCGGTATATTTTATTGCGGCATATCTTGAAAATTCTTGTATTGCTTCATCCCAAGTACCACCATTTGCAATCACTTTTTGCATTGCAACATGTCCTGCGTTTACTCTTTGTTTTGTAAATGCAAATTCGTCATGAAATATCATCTTTGTATCGTTGGTTGGAATTGTATCCAAAAATCTGTTGTATGCACTGTCTGAGCTATTTTGGGCGGTTTGCATTTGAAGTATCTGATAAGCCTGATCTTGTAGTTGTTTTGCAATTAGCCTCTGTTCTGCGATGAGTTTTTGGTTCTCTTCTATATTTTTTTGATTTTTTTGTAAATCTGCTATTTGTTTTTTAGAATATTCTATCTCACTTAGGATCTTTGCAACCATGGGATTGTTCTTCAAGTCTGGGCCAGTTATTGTATGGGATTCAAGTGGGGTCTGGGTTATTGCATATGCCAAGTTTTGTGGATTTGCTCCCAGCGTTGATGCAAGTGCTATTGCTAGTCCGGGAATTAGATATCTCAAAGTCTTTTGAGAATTCATGTGCTTATAATTCACCTATTGGTATATAACTATTGGTAAACCAATGATTTGTATACAAGTGAATGTAATACATATCATGCGTAAATTGGATATTAGCAATAGTTTAGCCATGTCTGTGTTTCTTGCCTCAAAATCACAGGAAAGACTAGCAGAACTTGAGATGAAAAAACAACTAGGACTTACACCATCTCAGTGGAAGATTATTCTTGCCTTGAATGTCTCAGATGGACTTACCCAAAAAGAACTAGCTGACAAGATTTACGTTGATGGAAGTACACTAGTTCCTATATTGGATAAGATGGAACAAAATGGATTGATTGAAAGAAGAGCAGATTCAAAAGATCGGCGAATCAATAGGATATTTCTTACTTCAAAATCAGAGTCAACGGTGGATTCGATAATATTGATAGTTCTTCAGCTAAGAAAGATGATCTACAGGGGACTGTCTGAAGACCAAATTAATTCTGCCAGAAAAATTCTTGATGTTATGACTAATAACTCTGATGAGATGATTAGTTCTTTCAAAACTTCTGAACAAGTTACACCATGAAAAGATTTCTTCTAGTTCTACTTTTATTGCCAATATCTCTGTGTTATGCAGAACCTGCTGTACCTGGCACAATACTTACTTTTTACATTACTGATATCAATTTATCAACTGATCATAGAGCAGTAATGACTATACCAACTTCAGGTCTAGTTGATTTTACAATAAATGGTGTTCCAGTACCTGGACCTGATGCTATGATAGAAACTGGAATTGATACTGGAACTTTTCAAATTCAGCTTACATTACCAGACTCTGTTAATGGACAGCCATTGCAAAATGGTGACGTTGTACTAATGACATATCATCAACAGGCAGATTATTCTGGACATCCAACTACACAGACTCAATCCAAGGTTCTTACAAGTACGCCCTCAAGTCCTGTATCTAGTTCTACATCAAATGTTAGAATTGGTAATTACTTTAAACTGAGCATATATGCCCCTGATTATAATTTGGATTCTTTTACTCCTGATGACATTCCACTTGACATGGTTGAATTTCACATGGGTGGAGTCCAAACCACATTGGCAGACCCTGCTTTTCAAACAAATCCATATACATTGCGAGAGACAGGTCCTGATACCAACATGTTTGAGACAACTGTAAAGTTGCCTACCTCAGTAGATGGATTTCCAGTAGAGTTAGGTTCTACAATTGAATTTAGATTCAATGACCATGCGTTCCCATCTAGTGTATTTGTAACAGTGGGTTCTATGGGTGGTATTGTTCAGCAAAATACTGTCTCACACATGGTTGCACCGCTATTGACAGTTCATGCAACCAATTCTCAAGGGACAGACGTAAACTATACAAATTCGACCATATTGTATGGGTACAAGTCTCCTATCTGTAGCCCTGTATCTGGTTCATTTTTTGGGATGGGCAAGACAACCGTTACATGTGCTGCTAGGGATCAAAATGGAAACTCTGTAATCAAGTCATTTGTAGTCAATGTAATTCCAATCCAAAGTCAGATTCCTTCTTGGGTCAAAAAGACTGTAGGATATTGGTGTGGTGGAGACATTGATGACACTCAATTACAATCTACCCTGAAATATCTTGCTTCAACTGGTGTGATAATTATATCTGGTGATTCTGAAAATTTGGGACAAACGCCAGACAAGACAATGTTGTGTCAATGGGTATCTGGCCAAGTATCTGATCAAGATG
>JARLFW010000047.1 GCA_031296345.1 Nitrosotalea sp.
GGCACTCAAGATTTTAGAACAAGCAAATGAAAAAGAGATTTCGGCAGGAAAGGATCCAATGGGCCTTGCAACTGTAATCGGACAGGCAAACAAGGATTCAACTGGGAAGCCATTATCAGCATCAATGAAAAATACAATCACGCGTCTTAGAACATGGGACAGTAGAAGCCAAGTACATGAAGCAACTGAAAGAAATTGTAGACAGGCATTCAGTGAGCTTAGCAGACTAAAGGATAAACTTGCTTTATCAGATGCAGTAGTTGAAAAGACTGCATACATCTACAGAAAGGCATTAGAAAAAGGATTAGCAAAAGGTAGATCAATTCCAGGATTAATTGCAGCTGCATTATACTTATCATGTAGAGAAACTGGCACACCTAGAACATTAAACGAGGTTGCAAGAAGAATCAATGTGAAAAAGAAAGATGTCTCAAGATGTTACAGATTATTATTACAAGAGCTTGACATGACCATGCCAGTACTAGATCCAATAAAATGCATGTCAAGAATTGCAAGTGAATCAGGTCTTAGTGAGAAAGTAAAACGAGAGGCACTCAAGATTTTAGAACAAGCAAATGAAAAAGAGATCTCAGCAGGAAAAGACCCGATGGGACTCGCAGCAGCCGCATTGTACTTGTCTTGTGCAATACATGGAGACAGTACAACTCAAAAGGTAATTGCAATTGCAGCAGGTGTAACAGAAGTAACTATACGAAACAGGTACAAGGGGTTACGAGAACTCTTGGACATTCAAGTGCCAGATAAAAAAACAAGGTCAGAACTGGCTTGAAAGATTATTCTAAAAAATTTGTCATTAAACCATAAAATTAACAAGATGACCTATGCGGAAGATGTAATTCTCAAGGTATGGCAAAAAGGTCAGATTGATGAATACAACATTCCAAATAATTTTAGAAAAGACAATTGTGGTGCATGGATTGAAAGAACAGAATATGAAAATGCCAACTCCCCATTTGGATGGCACATAGACAAAATAAATCGAGACTTGAGTTCAGAGGATATAACAAATCTATACCCAGTACATTCTAAGAACAATGTAAGAAATCAGGATGGAACCATAAATTGTAAGGTGACATCATTAAGTACAACAAACGTTGAGAAATTATAATTCTTAAAAAAAATCATCTAAAGTGAGATATAGCTACCTTTTGCCCAACTTTAAGATCCTTTTGAATCTTGACCTTCTTTACGGCTTCCTCAAAGTCTTTCATCTTTACCTTTGCCTGTTCAACTTGTTTTTCTGCCTCTTTTGGATCAGGATATTTTTCAACAAAGTTATGCAACACAATAGATGCCGCAGTATTTGCAATTGCCGCAACGTCTGCTCCGCTCATACCATCAGTCATCTCTGCAATCTTTGCCAAATCAACATAATCTGGGTTTAGTCCAGTTGGGGTTCCCATCTCTTTTTCAATTGGAATATCACGTGAACTAATCTCCAATATTTTGAGTCTGCCTTCCTTGTCTGGAATTGGAACTACGATTATTTTGTCAAATCTACCAGGTCTAATTAGTGCAGGATCAATCATGTCCGCTCTATTTGTTGCAGCTATTACCACTACACCATTCAAAGAAGTGATTCCGTCCATTTCTGTCAGTAATTGACTGACAACTTTTTCTGTTGTTGCACTCTCGCCCATTCCTCTAATTGGTGCAATAGAATCAACCTCATCAAAGAATATGATACATGGTGAAGACTGTCTAGCTCTTCTAAATATTTCTCGAATTCCACGCTCTGATTCACCTATCCATTTGGATAGCAATTCAGGACCTTTTACCGAAATGAAATTTGCCTCACTCTCTGTTGCCACTGCTTTTGCTAACAAGGTCTTTCCAGTTCCACTTGGACCATGTAACAAAATACCGCGTGGCATTCTATAACCAAGCTGAGAGTAAAGATTAGGATATTTCATTGGCCATTCTACGGCTTCTTGGAGTTCTCGTTTTACATTCTCAAGACCTCCAATTTGGCTCCATTGTACATCAGGAGTTTCTATATAGACCTCACGCATTCCAGCAGGAGTTACATCCCGGAATGCAAGCTGATAATCGTCAGCATTTACAATTAATTTATCTAGGGTTTCTGGAGGAATTTTATCATCAGATAAATTGATTTCGGGTAACAATCGTCGCAGGCATTTCATTGCAGCTTCTTTGCACAAATATTCTAAATCAGCTCCAACATATCCATGACTTGATCCCGAAATTTTTTCCAAGTTTACATCTTCAGTTAGAGGCATGTTTCGTGTATGAATCAACAAAATCTCTAGTCTTCCTTTTTTATCCGGTACTTTGATCTCAATTTCTCTATCAAATCTTCCAGGTCTTCTCAGAGCTGGGTCTAGTGCATTTGGTCTATTTGTTGCAGCAATGACTATTACTTTACCTCTTCCTTCAAGACCATCCATGAGGGACAACATTTGTGATACAACTCTTCGCTCAACTTCTCCTGTTACCTCTTCTCTTTTTGGTGCAATAGAATCAATTTCATCTATGAAAACAATTGAGGGTGCTTTTTCTTTTGCCTCCTTGAATATCTCACGAAGTCTTGCCTCACTTTCTCCATAAAACTTGCTCATTATCTCAGGACCTGATATGCTGATAAAGTGCGCATTAGTCTCATTTGCAACTGCTTTTGCTAACAAGGTCTTTCCAGTTCCTGGAACTCCATATAGTAAGACACCTTTGGGAGCTTCAACTCCTAGTTTTTCAAATATTTCCGGATGTCGCATCGGAAGTTCAATCATCTCTCTTACTTTTCTTATTTCATCAGACATTCCTCCAATGTCTTCATAAGACACTTGTGGCACTCCACGTAAACTCTCACCTTTTTCAGCAATGTGAAATTCTGTTTTTGGTGTTACAAGTACTGCATCAGTGGCCGGAGTAATTCCAATTACCTGAAATGTCAGTCTACCACCAAAGTATGGCACCATTATATTATCACCTTTTACAAGTGGAATGTTTTCTAGAGAATCAGTAAGATATCTTTCATCAATTGGAGGTATAGAATCAAGTGGTGCAACTATGACTTTTTCAGCAGGAACAGTCTTTATTTTTCGCACAGTTACAGTGTCTCCAATTCCAATACCCGTATTGTTTCTACCAAGACCATCAACTCGGATAATTCCTTTTCCTTCATCAGAGGGATATAATGGAAGACATCTTGCAACAGATCTTCGTTTTCCAGTAATTTCTAAAATATCACCAGTTGATGCACCTAGGGCATCCATTGATTCATAATCAATACGTGTTACACCTCGACCTACATCGCGAGTATACGCTTCCAATATTTTTAATTGAATAGAATTTTGGGCTATGTGTATACATGGAAGGCATGTCTTGTTATACCTTTGGAATCTTTGGTACACATAACATGTACATCCTCGATCTGACAAGGAACAAAAAGTGTGAAAATCTCAATTATATAAAAAAATTGAGAACTTTTATACCATAAATGTAATTTCAAGATCGAATTGGATGCATATCTTGAAGAAGAATTATACGATCTCATAACACATTGTATTCAAAACTCTAATGCCTCAGATTATTCCATCAAAGAAAATAGAATCAAGGAGATAGGCCAAGAGTTATTTGCAGATGGCGGAGTAGACGCACTTGAAAACATGTATTTTTCAATAGAACATAGAGTTAGAGAAGAGATTTCAGAAGATGCCAAGCCTTATCGTTCCCTTTGGAACGGCATCACTAAAGAGTGGAATTATTAGGCAATCGCAACCAGTGACTCGTCTTTTACTGGTTCTTGCATCTCTTTTCTTGCTCTGGCTAACACCATTCTAAGATGTTCAATTTCGATTTCGTCAATCATTTCACACATGATCATTTTATAAAATAATTATGATACTTAAGAGATGCGAATCTTTTATACAAAAGATCTTTTGGACTCGGGATTATTTGTCGGTTTAAGATTCGTACAATAATCAATCCATTGGTGCGTAAATGAAATCTCCTTATCACCATGCAAATAGCATCCAATTACATTTTTATCATCTACTTTTAGCGGAAAGTCTACAACAAATTTTTCTTGTTCATCTATTTTTCTAAAGTATGTAGGTCGAAGCCCCATTGAGTACAATTCAATAACATATTCAAATGGATTAGTTCCACCAAGTTTCTCCTTGACTGATTCAAATGCTGTATATCTTGATGCATATTTTGCCGCATCCCTTGCCACATCCCTTACAGTCTCACCAGAGAGAAATTCGCTACCATACCAACCATAATTAGTTCTGGCAGATTGACTTGCTTCCTTCCATGCATAATTCCATGCAGAATCCCAAGTGTTAGTACAGTTAGATTTCATTGCCGTAACTCTTGCCAGATCCCAAAGGGAATCTGATGCATGCTGAATTGTATCGTTTTCTTTCTTCCAAGTCATTAATATTTTAGTATATTTTTCAACAATCTCTTCTACCTTTGATAAGATGGAGTTAGCTTCTGAAATAGATCTTGTGGGGGTAAAATATGTCATAGACTGCAACTTGGAAATTGGTGAATTTGCTGAATTGGTTTGTGACACTTTCAAGATTCATGAATTAATTAGTTTTATATTAATCTGTTTTTTTACGTTCATAAAATTTTTCAGGTGGTTCTTGTCTATCCTTTTTACGTCCTGGCAGATACAATTTGGCTACTGCACCCATCATAAATCCCCCAACTACCACTATTGCAATTCCACTAACAATTAGTACCAAAACTCGTACAATTGATTTGAATATTGCCATCTTATTCTAGTTAGATTTACAGGTAAATAGGGTTAGCCATATAATGTGGCCCTATACCTTTTTTTTCAATCCTTTGTCTTTTTGAGATCTATGGCTTCAGAATCTCCAAGATATACGATCAGGTTTTCTGTTATCTTTTTTACGATCTCAAGTGCTAATTTTATTTCTTGTTCAGAGACATCTTTTATTGAGATTTTTCTAAGATGTGTTGCACATTCCATTACAGAATCCCACAACGAATCCGTCTTGGAAGTAGTGTAGATTCGTTTTATTCTCCTGTCGTTAGGATCGGATCTTCTTTCTACATATCCATCCTCTTCCATTTTGTCAATAATTGGCACAAGCGTAGGACTTTCAACTCCTATTTTATCTGCAAGTTCTCTTTGCGTAAGACCAGAATGCAAGTATAGTGAAAATATAACTTTGGATTGAGTTATTGTTATCCCAGATTTATTACGCAATTCAAGATCAAATGCCTTTTGAAATGCTTTTGATGCAGAATACACTACAAAGCCAATACTATTTTCATAATCAAATTTTTTCATTTGCTTCCTAATCATTAGGAAGCTAATGAATATATAGACCTTGTTCTGTATACTAGATATGAAAACAATGAGAGGAGAAAAAAGAAATGGCAGTTAGCATGAAACAGCAATACCGATCCGAGTTAGGAATAATCTCAGAGGTATTACAAGTAACAATGGATTGTGGCATGCAGGGCGCAATAATATCTTCAATTGCAAGAAGAGCAAATCTTTCACATTATACAGCAATGGAAAAATGTCAAAAGCTAATTGATTTTGGATTAATGGAATCTAAAATAGATAAAAAAAGTCGCGCCTTTGTCATTACAGAGAAAGGAATTCAATTCTATCACGAGATGCAAAAATTTCTAGAAATTGCTCAAGAAATAAAAATAAGATATTAGAATAAAGACAGATTATTCTTCAATCAAAAGACTCAATTTTACTTTGAATAATTTGGTTATATTTCTTACAGAGACGTTACTTACACCGCAGACTCTTGCAATCTCCACCTGTGTTTTTTTCTCATTAGTTGTACATGTTGCTAAGTAAACTGCCGCAGCAACTAAAGACATGGGATTTTTCCCCATAGAAAATCCGACATCTTCTGCCTTTAACAACAAATTCAAGGCATTTCTTCGTGTACTCTCGCTAGCATTAATCATACTACAAATCTTAGTTACAAATTCTACAGGTTCATACGGTTCTAACTTTAGATCTAGACTTTGTACCATTATCCTGTATGCAGTGGCAAGATCACCTTTTCTGATATTTCCAGCTTTTGCAATATCTCGTAAAGTTCTAGGAGTAGCTGTCTTTCTACATGCAGCATATAATGCAGCATAAAGTATTGAAGAAATCCCTCTTCCTCGAGTCAGTTTTAGCGCAGCTGCCTTTCTGTAGATATATGCAGTCTCTTCAACTACATTATCTGGAAGTGAAAGTTGTGATTTCATTGTATCAAGTAACACAAATGCTTGCCTCAGATTGGAATCGTTTCCTTTTGATTTGCTTCGACTATCCCAGATTCGAAGTCTGTTAAAGGTATTTTTCATATATCCAGATAGTGAATTACCAGAAGCATCTTTGTCTTGACTTCCTATCGAAGTTGCAAGACCCATGTCATGTATAGCAAGGCTGGATTTAGATCCGGTTCTACTTTTATCGTTAAATTGTTCAAGATCAAATGAGCGTGATTCAGGTCCAACACTATCTATTTTTTCTATCAGAACTTGACCGCATCTGGAACATAGAATTTCACCCGTATCATTGTCTGTTACAAGAGGCCCCCTAGTACATACATCTAATTTGCATCTATCAAACATCTCATCTTGCAATTGGGTACTATAGGTCGAATTTGATTAATTAGGAATTTGCAAACAATACTAGGGTTATTTTGCAGTAGCTACAGCTAATTTCTCATTCCAAGATCATAGAATAAAAAAGTAAATTTTCATCATGATGACGGATTCACCATTACGAATACGTTTGGTTCACACTTGCTTTAAATTATGAACAAATCTCTCTCAAGGAATGTCAGAAGACTTAATCCGTTCAGTTGAAGAGATGATAAAATCTGAACGGGGGGATGTTGGAAGACTACAAGATATTCTGATTGCAATTAAAAATGGCAAATCTATTTCTTCTGATGATCATCAATATGTCGAGAGCCTCGTACAGAGTCAATCTCCACCTAATCCAGTTTCAAATTCTGATAACACTAATAGTGATCCAATAAAACCAGATAATACTTTTGATAATATCATCCCTGAATCAAATTCAGAAATTCCAAGTCCAGAAGTCGCTGATAGAGAAGATGTAAAGAGAGCACCCACTAGAAAATATGCATCAGTTGGAATAGTAGTTGCAATTATACTTGTGGCGTATATTGGACTAGACGTATACGCTGTCGACAACTTACAATTTCGTCCTCATCATGGCCAGCAGACAATAATTTCAGAAACCCAGCTTGCTATAAAATCAGATGCGTGTAATCCAGCTTATTTCCCTGCAACATTTACCAAGTATGAAATAACCGCATTCTATAATTCTGATGAGATAGAGAAGGCTACAATTTCTGGGTCTACATTATCACCAAAATCAGCAGCTACATTGGATGGCATATTTGCAATAAACAAAGATGCGGTAACTAAGATTGGAAAAGAGAATGCCACATTTGATCCTACCAAAGCCACAATAACAACTTCAGTAGATGCCCCGATCTTTGGATTCATCCCATATACAGTAGAAAAGAAATATCCTGCACAGGAATTCCAGGATATGATAAAGAATCCACCTCCAGGCACATTTGACTGCCTCGGATTATAATCGAAGTTTATTCAACAATATAGTTTCAGAAAGATTATGAATATTGTTATCAAAAATCATTTTTTCAGAATTGATAATCTAGATCATTTTAATATCAAGCTCGTATAATCATGACTTTTATGAAATCAAAGAAAAAGAAAATAAAAATTGAAGAGAAAACAGAAGAGGAGATAAAACAGATGGAGCATGAACAGGCAAAAGAAGAACTACATCAGGCAGAATTAGCAATGGGTTATGAACAAGATGAGAAATTTAACGAGTCTGGCGACTAGTTCAAGTTATTTGGAATAGCATTATTTTCTCTAAATTAAAAGGGGTCGTTCAGACCACGATTAAAGATCCGAGTCCCCTTTCAAGTTGATTATAGTCACTACGTGAAAGTACTTGATATGTTCATGTGTTTTCATTTTGAATAAACTACTCAGAAGTATCTAATCTGAAAATCATATAAGATATCAGTAATAAGCATATGATTTAGGTTCTTGTTGTAACTGAATCTGGTTGAAACTTTTTCCATAGCCAGCCAAGAATAATCGCATTTGTTAACCAGGATATTGTCACTGTTACAGCAGAAATAGTCCTAAAACCATTTATCAGCTCTGATGGAACTTTTATCGGATCTGGGTTTTGAGGCATTACAAAGAATACTATGCTCATAAATACAGCATAACCAAGAAATGCTAGAAATTTTTTATTTTCCAGTTTTTTGTAAATCCTTGAAAAACCCAATGCTCCCAAACTAGATAGTGCTACAAATGCAACATAAGTCAGGGCCCTGAAAGTTACAGTGTCCGGTTCTCCTACCGTTGGGGGATTTGCAGGATACTTTAGAAATGGAATAAAATACAAGACAGCCCACATTATACCTGCAAGTACTAACGCTTTTTGGACATCATTTTGACCTGGGAGTGCATTTCTAGAATATGCAAAGACCAATCCAAATAGTGCACCAGTAGCAGTACCCAATATGGCACCTGCCACTATAGATCCTTGTTTTTGCCATATTCTATAATCAGAGAACTGTTTCCAAAATTGAGAGTTGTCTTGTGCTTGTCCTTGTGCAAACAGGCGTTGGTTTTCAATCCCTATTGCATTATCAAGATATGGTTCTACAAGTGCAATATTCAAAAAACTATGAACCAGGCCTGCCAAAAACCCAGATACTATTACTATAATAAGAAAAGTAAGGGTTTTCATTTTAGGGCACTAGTGGCATGGAAAACCAGATGCGTGTCTCATATCATGAGTCATCTCGTGTAGATAACCTACACCATTCATCTGTGTATATGCGGCATGTCCTTGTACTATACTAAACAACTGCCCTTGGTCAAATCCAACCATAAAGTAACCCATTCCAAATAATGCAAGCAACGCCACTACTGCAATTATTGGCACTGCATGTGTTTTTGTTATTTGAGATGTTTGTACCATTTCTACACTTTAGAAATTCATCGATTATTTAAGCAGTCGGATGGTTTATCCAACATAGTAGAATTGGTTTAAATTTAATCAGTGATACATCGGATCGGAAAAGGAATTGAATCATGCAATACGGTTAATTTCAAAAGTAGCAGAAAGACATGCCCCAAGCAGAATGCTTAGTTTTGAACTAGTTCACGTGTTTAAAACAATGCAGATGATGGATGAAAATAAAAAAATAGGCAGATCGTTAATGATGCAGGAGCTTGGCCTCGGAGAAGGGTCAGTTAAGACAATTGTCAAGCACATGAAGATGTCAGGATTGGTGGAAAACTCCAATGCTGGTATGTGGCTTTCAAACAAAGGAAAATCCATCTATACAAAATTACATATTTTAATTCCAAAAGAGATGGACATTCCCAAGTGTTCTATTGCTTTAGGAAAATTCAATCATGCCGTATTGTTAAAAGACATGGCCTACAACATACGAAGCGGAATTGAGCAACGAGACGCTTCAATAAAAGCAGGAGCTGTAGGAGCAACTACACTAGTATTTAGAAATGAAAGACTTCTACTACCAGGTACCGGAGAGGACTTGATGAGAAATGACCAGAAAATACATTCATTAATTATAGAAAAAATGAAACCTGAAGAAAATGATGTGATAATAATAGGAAGTTCGCAGAGTAAGAAAATTGCAGAGATGGCGGCTAAAAGTGCAGCATTGTATACAATCGAAGAGCATGAGAAACGCTAGGATTACTCATTTTATTTCAAAACGAATTACCTATTACAATCTAAATAACTAGAAAAATTTCATTACTCTTTCTTTCTTTCTCTTTTTCTCTGAAGCATTCTCTGTTCACCTTCTGCAAATCTCTTTTTCTCATCTTCAGTGACAAGCAAGAGTGAAGGAACCGTAGATGGTTTTCCAAATTCATCTAATGCGACAGAAGTAACAAAAGCTGTATTTGTGAGAATCCTATTTCCAGTCATCAAGTTTTCAGCTTCAACTTTGACTTCAATCTCCATGGATGAATGAGACACATAGTTCAGTCTGGCATTAAGTATTAGCGCGTTTCCAACCATGACAGGTTTGAGAAAATTTACTCTGTCAATTGATGCAGTTACTGCATTTTTCTTACAATGCCTTTGAGCAACAAGTCCAGCTATCAAATCAATTTGTTTTAGAATTTCACCACCAAAGACATTACCTGCAGGATTTGCGTCAGAAGGAAACATTCTAACAGTCATTTGTGCTTTTGACTCTTCAATACTCTTTGGTTTTAATGACATGATATTGCAATTAACCAACTGATTAATTTATGAGTTTGTTCTTTTGTCATTCGTAAAAGACCATTTAAGTAATCGACATCGTGACAAAAAACATTGAACTCTATTACAGAGACTTGTGTGGTGGCGGTACCAAAAGATACAGTATTTGCATTTTTATCAAACACTGAAAACCTTCCAAAATGGAGTACAAAGTTTGTTAAAAAAATAATTTCAGCAGATGGCAAATACAAGGCAATAACACCAATTGGTGAAGTTTTCATACGACTGGATATAAACGAAAAAGCAGGCCTGATTGATATCTATGCTGGACCTACAGAAGATAACATGACCCCTGCATATCTGAGAATAATTCCTCTTCCTAGTGATTCTACTGCAATAATGTTCACTTTCTTTCAGTATACTTCCACATCTGATACCATTTGGAAGATCTTTTGTGAGTGGATCAAGATAGAAGTAGAAAATATCAAAAAACACTTTTCCTAGGGGATAAAATCAATCTTATATTTCAGATAAATCAAGAAAGAGACTAAATGAAATATTTCTGGTGGAGATTGCTAGATTATTCAATAGGGGCTCTAGGTGGAGGAGTCATAGTATTTCTTGTAAACAAATTTGTCTGTCACCAATGTATAGGCCATTATACACCTGTTCTAATGCTTGGGCTATGGATTGGATTTATGCTACTTTGTAATTTCATCTTTCAAAAAACAAGACCGTCAAGCATAAAACAAGATACGGTATAAAGTGAAATTCCCCAGAAAGCAAATATAGCATAACTGATATCCCTCTAGTGAATGGCATTTTTTGACGATTTCTGTAAAAGTGTAGTTGCATTAGACCAAAAGATAAGATTCGCAGGAATTGCAGACGGAGATGGAACTCTTGAAGGAACATCTGAAAGGGCAGGTCTGACTCCAATCATGAAACCAGAAGAGAGGGCACAGTATGCAATAACTGCAGCCACAAGACAATATACTAGACTAAGATGGGAATATCTCCTTGGAAGAATATCATATGCAAGTTCACACTATACAAACATCATAAGAGCAACTATACCAATAGCAGACGAAAATAGAAGACTTGCACATGTACTATTGTTGTCATTTGAACCTGATGCAGATGATTTCCATCAAATAATTACAAAGAAGATAATTCCTCTTGTAAAGCAAAATATGGAAAGATTCATGCAAGAAGCTCAGAAATAAAAAAATTAGCTTCCAATATTAATAGCAGGACGTCGAAGACCACGCTGGTCAACATATTGTGCTACCCGAGCATCAGAGCAGACTGGAACATGTTGATCTTTATTGTCTTTACAGAATTTTATTATTTGTAACATTTCTTGGTCACAGTCAGAAGTTGGATTTGTTACACACGTATCTACGTCATTGGTTAGCGTTGGAACAGCATCAGGACTTTGATTTAAACTAGGTATCAAACTTTGATCTTGAGAACCAAGAAAGGGTGAGACAAAAAAGTATATGCTAAAACCAAATGCCACTGCTATTATGAGGTAAGTTGAGATCTTTCTAGCTCTGTTCACACATATGATTCAAAATTTCTAAATTATAACTGATGCTAATTTACGATACTATAATCTTCATTGCAAGTGGTGGAGATAACGCATCAGGATTATCCACACTTGCCCATACAAAGATCTGTGCAGTATAAGTACCAGGAGTAGTAGGCATCCATGACTGAGACGGACTAAGTGATTGTCCTGCATCAAGTGTTCCCGTAATCCAAGATAAAGAATACACAACGCCATCTTGATTTTGTATTTGAACGATATACGCAAAGGGTTGAACCCTATCTTGACCATTAGTAACATCAGTTGTTATCTGTACTTGTTTTCCAACCTTTGTGTTCCATATACCATTTTCAAGTGTAGCACCAGATTTCATTTGAGAATATCCAGCTGGAATAACAGAAAACAACATTATACTAAAAAGCAACACAGCAATGGATTTGTTCACAAGAAGCATTGAATTACTCTCATTTTTTAGGGTTTGGCAGATTGTTGTGTTACTTCTACTATCTTGTCTCTAGATTTTTCGCCCGCCACAATTCTTACATTAGATTTCGGTATATCGAGGTGTTTTGCAATTTTTTTTATTATTTCAAGATTAGCTTCTCCTTTTACAGGTTTTGCCATAATACCAATTTCAATGTGATCGCCTATTATTTCTATATGATTCTGGTGAAATGATACAGATACCTTGTAAAGCACAATCTATTTCCATGTAAGACAAATATTAAAGATAGAGTAACAAATATTGTGGAAGACAATAGTGACGATCTTGAAAGACTCCAACTATTAGATATTGTATTTACAAAAGGAGTCAATGTACTATCAAGAGAAGAGCTTGAAAGACTGCATGATCTGATAGAGAAAAAAGACTATAGCCATGATAAAAAAGCACAAAAATCAAAATCTAAACTGCTCAAGAAAATTGGAAATGCAATATATGATCATGATATAAAATATGGCAATTCATTTAAAACAAGCTAGAAGAGATTTTAGTCAATGCTTAACGAGTTTATAAATTCTGTACTGCATGATATCATATTTATTAAATATGGACTCTTGGGTTTATTTTTTAATGGAATGTTTTCAAGTTTCATTCCAATCCCTACAGAGTTAACTGTCTCTGCTTTGCTGCTAGGGGGAGTAAAACCGGTAGAAGTATTTTTAGTGTTAACATTTAGTTCCATAGTTGGTGGTTATATTGCATATTATCTTGGATATAATGGTAGACTATTACGTAGACTTCGAAAGACTCCAGAAAAAAAATATGAGCAAAAAAGCATCAATATAATGACAAAGTATGGTTGGTCTACAATAATTTTCTTCTCTCCGTGGATTCCCATAATTGGTGACGTTGTGTCAATCATAGCTGGAACAAAAAGATACAGCATTGTAAAGTATACTATCGCAATGACAACAGGTAAAACAGTAAAATCAGTTGCAATAGTATTTTTTGGTGTTCATTTCATCCATTGGTTAGTTAGAACTCTACATTAGAAAGTATATTACGTGTATATTAGAACCAAAATCTTGTGAAGGATATCCATCCAATACACTATGATATAGAATTTGAGCCAGACTTTAAGAAATTCACATTCAAGGGAACAGAAAAGATATCAATTCGAGTATCAAGATCAGCAAGTAAAATAGTTCTACATGCTGCAGAACTTGAAATAAAAAAGTGTCAAATATCTTGGAATGGAAGAGAGATAAAGCCAAAGATACAACTTGATGCAAAAACAGAGCAATTAATCATCACATTACCTCAAAAAATATCAGGTACCGCAATTCTCTCAATTGATTTCATAGGACAACTAAATGACAAGCTAGTAGGATTCTATAGAAGCAAGTACAAGTATAAAGGAAAAGAAAAACATCTTGCAACTACTCAATTTGAGGCAGCCGACGCACGAAGAGCATTTCCTTGTTGGGATGAACCAGAGGCCAAGGCAACATTTGATGTCTCTCTTCTAGTTGACAACAACCATACCGCAATTTCAAACATGCCAGTAATATCAAAGAAAAAGACAGGGCTAAAGACACTATACAGGTTTGATACCACTCCAATAATGTCTACATATCTCCTCTATCTTGCAGTAGGAGAATTCGAATACATTTCAAGCAAGTCTGGTAAGACATTGATACGAGTAATCACAACATATGGAAAGAAGCATCAAGGAAAATTATCATTAGAATTTACAAAACAATTCCTTTCATATTTTGAAAAATATTTCAAAATTAAATATCCATTACCCAAGCTTGACATGATTGCAATACCTGACTTTGCGTCAGGGGCAATGGAAAATTGGGGGGCAATTACATTTAGAGAGACAATACTATTGTATGATCCAAAGACATCATCGACTGAAACAAAACAACACATTGCAGAAGTCATCGCACATGAGATAGCACACCAATGGTTTGGCAATTTGGTCACAATGAAATGGTGGAATGATCTATGGCTCAATGAGAGTTTTGCCACATTCATGGCAACAAAGGCAGTTGATACAATATATCCAGAGTGGGACTTTTGGGATCAGTTTCTCATTTCAGAGATGACAGGTGGACTAAGTCTTGATTCTTTAAAATCATCACATCCAATTGATGTTCCAGTAAAAAGTCCTGCAGATGTTCGACAGATATTTGATGAAATTAGTTACAACAAGGGTGGTTGTGTATTAATGATGCTTGAAAATTTTATCGGAGAAGATAATTTCCAAAAAGGATTGCATGGTTACCTCAAAAAACATGAATATGCTAATGCAACAACAGAAGATCTTTGGAACTCATTGGGTTCAATATCAAGACAACCAGTAAGACAGATGATGAACACATGGGTAAGACAGATAGGATATCCAGTCATTGAGGCACAGGTAAAAGATTCAAAATTAAGATTATCCCAGAGAAAGTTTCTCTTAGAAGATAACGGAAAGACAAAACGAGGGAATTGGATAATTCCACTCTCTGTTAGAATTGGCGACAAGGTAGTTAGCAAACTAATGAAAGGACGGGTGACAATCCCCTACAAGGCAGATTGGTTCAAGGTAAACGATGGTCAAAAGGGATTTTATCGAGTAAAATATGATGAAACTGCTCTAGAATCACTTGGAAAGAGAGTTGAAGAAAAGGCAATATCAAATGTTGATCGATGGAGCATTCACCATGATCTATTTGCATTGTGTGTTTCAAACCAAATATCATTCAAGAATTATTTGGACTTTGTAAGACATTACGAGGATGAAGATGATTATGTTGTTTTATCAGATATCATAGGTAGTTTGAACTTTTTCTATACAATATTATCAAAAGAAGAAGTTTGGCAAGAGATTAAAGAATTTAATCAAGATTTCTTTAACAAGGTATTTTCAAGGCTTGGATGGGACACAGTCAAGGGAGAAAAACCAACAACTTCACTTCTTCGTGGACAAATAATTAGCTCACTTGGAAGAGTGGGAGATGAAAAAATAATTTCAGAAGCGAAATCAAGATTTTCTAATCTATTAAAAACTGGACAGTTGAATCCAGATCTACGTGGTCCAATCTATTCCATAATAGCATGGAGTGGCAACGCTTCTACATATCAAAAAATACTTGGTTTGTATCGTAAAGCACCAACACAGGAGGAAATGGTCAGATTATTAAGCTCACTTGCAAACTTTCAAGACAAAAAGTTACTATCAAAAACACTTTCATTTACACTTTCAAAAGAGGTCAGAACACAAAACCTATTCCAGCCTATTGCAAGGATGGTAACAAACCCACAAGGAAAAGAACTTGTTTGGCCATGGATAAAGCAAAATTGGAAGGGAATTGTATCAAGATTTGGAGTTGGAAATCCACTTCTTAATAGAATAATTGGTAGTGTTTCAATCGAAGCAGACTTGGAAAAGGAAAAAGAGATCAAGAAATTCTTTACAAAACATCATGTTCCTGGTACTGAAATGAAACTTGCTCAAACCTTGGAGAGAATAAGAATTCATGCAAAGTTTATCCAAAGTGTAAGAAAAGAATTTTAGATAACAAATTATTACTTAGATTTTTATAATTTAGATACTAGAGTCAAAAGATGTCCGAATTAAGTCTGGGTCACATTTTATCAGATGAGTATTTAATTCCAGTCTTTCTTGTAACAATCTTTCTTGCTACCCTGATTGCAACAAAAGTAAAGATTCCTTATACAATGATTCTTGTAGGTATTGGAATTTCAATTTCAGTTCTGGATTTTACAGGTCATGGCATTCCAAACATTTCAGGATTCAAGGTAGACCCAAAATTGATACTATACTTTGTCATTCCACCTCTAATTTTTGAAGCGATGATGAGAATAGATCGTGAACACTTCAAGACAGTCAGAATATCATCATTATTGTTATCTACAGTTGGAGTCGGAGTTGCAACTATAGTTGGCGGACTATTACTATCATATCTTGCAGGACTGCCAACAATTGTTGCATTTGCTTTTGCTGCATTAATTGCTCCAACTGATGCAGCAATTGTAATTGAAGTTTTCAAGAGAGTAAAAGTTCCAAGTCAACTTGCTACACTGATGCAATCAGAAGCTAGTTTCAATGATGCAGCTGGAGCAATCATATTTTCTTCAATCATAGCTATATCAGTAGCTCAAGGATCATTACTCTCACCAAGTACTTCGGCTTCAATTAATGTCAACATTTTAGAAACAATTGGGCAATTTGCCATCATATTCTTTGGAGGAATTGCAATTGGAATAGGACTTGCTGCAGGTTCACAATTTTTACACAGATTATTAGAAGAGCCATTTTCTGAAACCGCACTTTCGGTAGCAGTACTTTTTGGCTCTGTCGTAATTGCAAATTCACTTGGTCTCTCAGGCCTTGTTGCAGCAGCTGCTGCAGGATTATGGTTTGGAGTGATTATGAGAAAGCCTCACATCATAAGTGAAAGAGTAAGAGCGTACACAGCTAACTTTTGGGAGATGATTGCATTCTTTGCAAACTCTGTTGCATTTTTGTATCTAGGATTGAGCATGGATATTGTCAGAATAGGACAAAATTTACCTCTAATTGCACTTGCAGTGATCATAGTATTGGCAGCTAGAGCAGCATCCACTTATCCAATACTTGCAGCAACTAATCGATTTACTAAAGAAAAAACAATAGGAACGTGGAGGCATGTAGTCATGATAGGGGGAATGAGAGGAGCACTTTCGGTTGCACTTGTTGCGACTCTTCCTGAGAGCGAATTCAAAGAGATACTAAAGACCATAACATTTGGAGTAGTTCTATCTTCTTTAATAATCCAATATCCAGTTCTTTCAAGATATATCAAAAAGGTATTTCCTGAAACAATATAAGAATCAAGAAACTAGATAACGAATTTGTAGATCGGAAAACTATTCAATATAATTTTTAAAAACAATAATTGTAAATAATTTAAGGAGATAATTATCAGAATTATTTCTTTGTCAATAATTTTTTGAATGATTGTAATTCTTGTCGACGTTTTGCATCAGTCTTAGGATAAGTCATATTGAGATCCTTAAGTGTATCAAGAATAATCTGTGAAATTATCAACCTTGAATTCTCTTTGTCATCAGCAGGAACAACATACCATGGAGCATTAGAAGTGCTTGTTGCACTAAGACAATCATCATAAGCATCCATGTAATTGTGCCAGAATTTTCTCTCTTCAATATCAGCAAGGCTAAATTTCCAGTTCTTTTCTTGTGCATCAATACGTTGGAGAAAACGCTTTTGTTGCTCATCCTTTGAAATATGAAGGAAAAATTTAATGATTCTAGTTCCATTTCGATAGAGATGTTTTTCCAAATCTATAATAGAATTATACCTATCTTGCCAAATGGTTTTCTTGTCAAGTGTTCCATCAGGAAGCCCTTGACTTGACAGTATCTCAGGATGCACACGAACAATCAGTACTTCCTCATAATAGGAACGATTGAAGATACCAATTCGTCCGCGTTCTGGTAGGCAGTGAGTTGTGCGCCAGAGAAAATCATGTTCTAGTTCCTCAGCACTAGGATGTTTAAAACTAAATACTTGACATCCTTGTGGATTGACACCAGACATTACATGCTTGATGGCACCATCTTTTCCTGAAGCATCCATCCCTTGAAAGATTATCAAAAAAGAATACTGATTAGATGCATATAGAAGACTTTGTAGAGAACTCATCTCTTGGATGTGTTCTGTAAGGATTTGATGATACTGCTCTTTTGACTTGTATGCGAGGGGAACATTTGTAGGGCATTTTTTAAGTTTGACCTTTTTCCCTGGCTTGACACGAAAATCTTTGGAGTTTATTTTCATCTTGTTTGATAGATAAAGATCTTGGATTTATCTAATTCACTACTTTTATAGTAAAATAAAACATTAAACAGCACATCAAGGGTCTTTCAAATATAGGAAAATGAGTTCAGATAAAACATCGGCCCAAAAAATGATTCTAGAAGGTATCAGTTATGCCAAGCTTAAAAAACACAAAGATGCAATATCATTTTTTGACTAGGCCTTAAAGCTTGAAACAGAAAACATTGAAGCACTTTACAACAAAGGAATGTCTTTGTTAGAGATTAAGAAAAACAAGGATGCAATATCATGCTTTGAGAAAATAATCGAATACAAACATGATCATGTTGACGCACTAAATAATTTGGGAAATCAGTATGCCGAATTGCAACAATTTGAAAAAGCAGTTACATATTATGACAGAGCATTAGCAAGTGATTCCAATTACATTCCAGCATTATATAATAAAGGAATTGCAATAAGTAGACTTGAGAAATATGATGATGCGCTTGACTGTTTGAATAAGGTATTAAATAAAGAGCCAGAAAATATACAAGCTATATACTACAAGGGAATGGTTCTAGGTAAACAAAAAAAATATGAAGACGCAATATCTTTTCTGGATAAATTTCTAGAAAGAGAACTAAAAGATAATGAAGTGTTATTTCATAACGAGGTACTTTATGAGGCATTATTTTACAAGGCAACTGATTTATCTGAGCTTGGAAGACATCAAGATGCAATACTGATCTTCGATAAAATACTAAAAGAATTTCCAAAAAATGGTACTATAATTTATGCAAAAGCAAGAAGTAAGGCTCAACTTGGTGAAGATAGTGATGCGCTAATTCTTCTCGCACAGGCAATCTCTCACTATGGTAAAACCATAAAGAAATGGGCGGTCAAAGATTCTTCATTCGATAAACTAAAAGGGGATCCCAAATTCAAGACTATAGTGAAATAAAATGTCTGAAGATATACTAAAAACCGTCAAGAATTTGCTGACATCTGGCAAGGGAGATTCAAAGAGACTAAGAGAAATAGTTGAGATTATAAAAAAAGGAGAGCCTGTTGTCATGTCAGATTATAGATACGTCCAATCGTTGACCGAATCTTCAAAAGGCGTAGAAGGAGAGCAACCCCCAAGTGTCAAACCAAGTAAAAATGATGAGTCATTAGAACTACTTCGGGTCAGACTTGCAGAAGGTCAGATAACAGTTGAGCAGTTCAGGGAACTCAAGAAAGCGCTTACAGAAGACGAATAAAAGAAGAAATCCTTCTTAAATCTTAAATTCAAAAATACCTGAACATATTTCAGGATTGAAATTGGAACAGAATCAATATCATGTCTATAACTATCAAGTATGGACTTTACAATCTTGCACTATATGGTTAAAGAGACAAGTTCCAGTTCCAAATAGTGATTAGACTTTGTCAAAATTTGCCCCATTACCACCAGCGCCGGTCATCATGACATGTTTTGGTCATTGTGGAATTGGTCTTGGTGCAGAAACATATCGAAGATTATTAATCGATGTTGGAGCAGATCCTCTCAAACCAACCTTAAAGGGGGAAAAAGATGAATCACGTATACTCAAGAGATATGGAAGCACGATTCTTCGATTTCCAAATGCATATGGCGGAAGCGAGATTCCATTAATTCCAAGAGCATTATTAATCGATCTTGACCCAAGAGCCGCGAATCTGATATTACAATCATATCCAGATCTTTTTGCACTAAGAGACAAGCATGTGATATCAGGAGCAGGCGGTGCTGCAAGAAATTGGGCAGAAGGTCGTACAAGATTCATCAAAGAAGTAAGTACAAAATATGATATGCAAAAACAACTTGCCAGTCTTTCTCCAGAACCAGTAAGAGGTTTTACGATTCCATTTGCAATGGGGGGTGGTACTGGTGCCTCATTTGCTAGTGCATTTATGCAATACATTAAAAGAGATACAAAAGAGCATGCAACAATTGCATCATTTGGATTATTACCAGAGTTTGGATGGGATCCAGTAATTTTAGAAGCATCGGCTATTAACATTGTAATGAATCTAGAACACCAGATAAAATATAGTGACTGTTCAATTCTATTTTCAAATAAAAGACTAAGAGAATTAGCACAAAGACATGAGAAAAGACTAGAAAAAATGTCATCAATTATAGATGATCTTCCAAAGGAGCATGAAGTGGGGTGGAAGGATTACAGAGGAATGAACTTGATTGCAGCAAATGCAATGTCCATGTTTGTTGCATCCTTTGCAAGAGAAACAGAATGGGACATGTCAAACTATAGAACGTGGCTTGCAACAAAGAGGCCAAGATTTGCAATTACTTGGGTAATTCCAGTAATTCCAGAAGAAAGACAATGGGGAGCTGATTTGACTGGCACCAAACATAACACAATGGAAGGAATTGTGGAACACATCAATAAGAAAGAGGATGCGGTATTGTTTGATATTGATGAAAACGATATAAGAGACAAGGGCGGACCTAA
>JARLFW010000006.1 GCA_031296345.1 Nitrosotalea sp.
AGAGACTACGTATCCGCTATATAGCAGATCAAGATCCAAGTACAAGACTTCAAGTTTTGTATCTTGAACTAACTTGGAGATAAATCCTGCCTTCAAAAATGGATCAGCATAAAATACAGAATTAATAAGGTCCTGTTCTAGTATTGTTTGCAAATTTAATTTAGATGAGTTCAAGTCACCATTAGGATTTTTAAACAATACAAAGATTAGTAGATTGTAATATAATAATGAATTTAGATTATTTCCAAGATTTTCCATACAAAGAGAAAATCTACCTCAATAATGCTTCTACTTCTAGAATGCCAAGATCAAGCATATCAGCAATGAGTGATTTTCTAGTAAAGTATAACGAACTTGGTCCTGACTCAGAGGCTTCTGATAATTATGTAAGAGAAAGACTGACTAATTTACGTAAGGAAATTTCAGAATTAATCAAATGTAGGCCAGAGGAAGTAATACTTACCCAGAGTGTAACTGATGGAATAAACTTTGTAGCAAATGGATTGAAAATGAATTCAAACTCCAATATTGTGATACGTGGATCGACTCATGAACATCCAGCTAATCATTATCCATGGGTAAGAGTAGGCCAGAGAGTTGAGTTAAGAAATCTTCACGCAGATGAAACAGGTTACTTTGAACTTGATTCATTTAAGAATACAATAGATGAAAGAACAGGACTTGTTGCATTAAGTCATGCATTGTTTAACACTGGTGCAATACTTCCAGTTGAAGAGATTGGTAAGATCCTTTCAGAGAAGAACATACCATATTTTGTCGATGCAGCACAAACTGTGGGATGTATTAGTGATGTAGATGTAAATAAAATAAAATGTAATTTCATGTCCTTTAATGGATCCAAGTGGTTATGTGGTCCAATGGGAATGGGAGTCTTCTTTTGTAGGAGAGATTCAAGTGAACTTATAGAACCACTTCAGGTGGGTGGAGAATCTGCAATCTTTCATGAAAACAAGATTGTGCATAAAGAAATGCCTGCTAGATTTCAGGCAGGTTTTCGTAACTGGTCAGGTGTTGCATGTCTTGAAGCATCACTAAGTTATTTGAAAAAAATAGGAATGAAAACCATTAGAGAAAGAAACATCATGCTTGCTAATCTATTACGCGAGGAGATTTCCAAAATTAATGGTATAACTCTGTATGGACCAGAGAAGGAGGAAAAACGGACAAGCATAGTCTCATTTTCTATTCAAGATAAAGATTCCAAGACTTTGGTTGCTAGACTCGAAAAAGATAACATGATACTTGCGGTAAGAGATATTTTTACTAAAAAGATTGTAAGGGCTTCTCCCCATTTCTTCAATACAGAATCAGAAATTCAGACTGTAGTTGATGCAATAAAAAGAGGCTAAGTTACCTTTCTTGCTCTTCAATTACCATCATGGTCAAAGTAGAGTAAACCTTGTCTATTTTTCTAATCTTATTTGTGATTATACTTCTTAGAAGATCCATCGAATCTGCTGTAATCTTGACTATGATATCATATACGCCATACACCCCTTGGACCTCATACTGTATACTATTTTCGTTGTCAAGTATCTGTTTTATTTTTTTAATTATCTCAACATCAGAGCCCAGATCTGAATTAATCAAAATGTAAGTAGTTGGCATGCATTAATTCGAGTTGCACGATATTTAACCTTTGATTAAAATTCCAAAATTGATTTTTGATGATATTGGATTTTTACTTTATAGGACAAACTGGAATCGATTTTGTTTGTAATTTTCAGAAAGTTTTCCTTCAATTGCTATTTTATTACCACAAAAATTACAGTTATTTTTATCGTCAATATACCACCCTTGTATATCAAAACCGTATCTTTTGACTACAATTTTCTTGCACTGAGGGCAGTATGTATTTTCAAGACTATGACCTGGGACATTTCCTAAATAGGCATAATTGAGCCCAATCTCCTTTGCAATTTCATAATGTTTCTCAAGTGTAGATATTGGTGTTGGCTCAAAGTCCATCATTTTGTAATCTGGATGAAATCTAAGAAAATGTATTGGCATGTTAGGTCCAAACTCATCATAGATGAATTTACATAACTTTCGAGCATATTCTAAATTGTCACCAACTTGTGGCACTACCAAGTCAGTTATTTCCACGTGAATCTTTGTTTTGCTATGAATTTCCTTAAGGGTATCAAATATTGGTTGAGGATCTGGAATTCCAATATATTTTCGTGAAAATTGAGGTTCTGCATTTCCTTTAAAATCTATTGTAATACAATCAAGAAATTCATTCATCATGTTAACTGTATCAGGAGTATCATAACCATTGGAGACAAATATGTTAAACAATCCATTTTTTCTTGCAATTACTCCACAGTCTCGTGCAAACTCGATAAATATAGATGGCTCATTGTAAGTATACGCAATTCCATCAGCACCTGATTGTTTTGCCGAATCAACTACTTCTTGAGGTGTCATATCAGTTCCTTCTATCTTTCTTCGTTGACTGATGTCATAGTTTTGACAGTATTTACATAACCAATTGCAACCAGTTGTGGCAATAGAAAATATGCTTGTACCAGGTCTATAATGAGTTACAGGTTTTTTCTCAATTGGATCTACATGACCAGTGATTACTTTACCATATGCAAGAAGATCAAGTTTGCCGTTGTTATTTGCTCTAATTCCACATAGACCAACCTGATCTTTTCCAATTTCGCAGTATCTAGCACATGCTGTACATCGAACCTTGTCATTAGGTAATTTTTGATAGAGAATTGCTTCCTTTGCCGTCATTATACATTACTCAATTTATCATATAATTGCTGGTGTTGTTACTAGTTTTGGTTTTACAGCAAGTGGTCGCATCTTCTGGATTGCATTTTCCAAGTCTTCTTGAGTTATTTTGATTAATTTTACATCTTTTTCTTTTTTATCTACATATCTTCGTATGGAACTCATGGCAGCTCTATTGCATGCTCCTTCTATTTCTGCGCCGCTAAAGCCATTAGTCAACTGCACTAGCTTTGTAAAGTCGATGCCTTCTGCAAGTGGTTTCTTTCTTGTGTGTATTTTGAATATGTTTTCACGTCCCTTTGTGTCCGGTAATGGTACCTCAATGATTCTATCAAATCTACCTGGTCTTAGCAATGCACTGTCGATAAGATCTACTCTGTTGGTTGCACCAATTATCAATACGTTATGTAATTCTTCAAGCCCATCTATCTCAGTTAGCAGTTGGGACACTACTCTTTCTGTGACATTAGAGTCAGAACTGCCTGAGCTTCTGCTCGGAGCTAAAGAGTCAAGTTCATCAAGAAATATTATACAAGGAGCAGCTTGACGTGCTTTTCTGAATATTTCACGAACTCCTTTTTCAGATTCACCTACCCATTTTGATAACAGTTCGGGACCTTTGATGCTAATAAAATTAGATTCAGAGGTGTGTGCCACTGCCTTTGCAATCAGTGTCTTTCCTGTTCCTGGTGGACCATAAAGCAAGATTCCTTTAGGAGTTGCAACATCAGTATACTCAAAGGCCTCTTTGTGTTTGAGTGGCCATTCCACGGCTTCATAGAGTTCCTCTTTTAGTGACTCCAAGCCACCAACATCATCCCATGTTACATCTGGTACCTGAACTAGAACTTCTCGTAGTGCAGACGGTCTAACATCTTTTAGTGCATCTTTGAAATCGTTATCTGTAATGATAATTTTTTGAAGAATTTCATTTGGAATTTTTTCTGCCTCTAGATCCAAATCAGGTAGAATTTTTCGAAGAGATCTCATAGCAGCTTCTTTTGCAAGCATTTCCAAATCAGCTCCTACAAATCCATGAGTCACTCTTGCAATCTGATCCAAGTTTACTTTTTCTTCAATTGGCATACCTCTTGTATGAATATTTAGTATCTCTCGTCTTCCTTGCTGATCTGGAATTCCAATCTCTATTTCACGATCAAATCTTCCTGGTCTTCGTAATGCCGGATCTATTGAATCTGGCCTGTTTGTTGCTGCAATTACAACTACCTTGCCTCTTGATTTTATTCCGTCCATCAAAGTTAGAAGCTGTGATACAATTCTCTTTTCTACTTCTCCGGTTACTTCTTCCCTCTTTGGAGCTATCGAGTCAATTTCATCAATAAATATTATGCTTGGTGCATTTTCCTCCGCTTGTTTGAATATATCCCGTAATCTCTCTTCACTTTCCCCATAGAATTTTCCAATAATTTCAGGACCACTAAGAGAAGTAAAGTGAGAATTGGTTTCTCCTGCCACTGCTTTTGCTAATAGTGTTTTTCCTGTACCAGGTGGTCCGTAAAGCAATACGCCTTTTGGTGCCTCAACTCCCAGTTTTTCAAATAATTCTGGGTGTCGCATAGGAAGTTCTACCATTTCTCGTATCTTTTGGACCTCATTTCTAAGTCCACCAAGGTCATCATAGGTTATTCTTGGAATAGAATTATCAATGGCCTTGGTCATGGCTCCCAATTTGAACTCGGTCTGTTCTGAAACAATAACAGGTTTTGCGGATGGTTTAGTACCACTAACAACAAGTTGTGTTTTTCCACCCAACTGTGTAGATACAATCAATGTATCACCAGAAGTTAGCACATGACCCATGTAGTATGTTTGCATATACTCTTGGAGTCCTTCTTCACCTAGTTTTTCAATAGGTGAAAGTGTTATCTGTTCAGCTTCTTCGGCATCGACTGTTTTTACGGTAATCTTTTCGCCTATTCCTGCGCCTATGTTATGTCGTGTAATTCCATCTATTTTGATTATTCCAGTTCCGTAATCTGGAGTAGAACCAGACCAGAGTTTAACATGACTTTTTCTATTTCCAACTAGTTCAAGAATTTGGCCAGTTTCCCATCCATTATCTTCAACAATTTTTGGATCTACTACCGCTATTCCTTTTCCAACATGTCTTTGTGCTGCTTCAACAATTTTTAA
This sequence comes from Nitrosotalea sp., assembly GCA_031296345.1. GTDB lineage: Archaea > Thermoproteota > Nitrososphaeria > Nitrososphaerales > Nitrosopumilaceae > Nitrosotalea. The sequence goes on from JARLFW010000006.1 coordinate 4,924, forward strand.
TGTAATTTCGCTCATGATTTTATCACCATAAAAAATAGAGTCATTCGACCGTTACCTTCTTTCCTTGCGGTCGATCCTCTTCTTTGAGTTTGAACTTTACTTCCAAGATTCCGTTAGAATATGTTGCTTTGACAGAATCTTCGTCAACCTTTTGTTTTATTGGGATTTTTGTATGGTATTTCTTATCACCATTTTCGGCATCAAGATTTACAGTGCGTCCTGCGACTTCGATCTTGATGTCATTTTTTTCTACTCCCGGCATCTCTGCTACAACTTTGAGAATCTTTTCTTTGTTATCTACGATAACATCTACAAATGGTTCTCTTATTTCTGATGTAGGGAGAAGACTAGGTATAACATTTCCATATTCTTTAACCACTGGTTTTCCATCCGGTCCTACAGTCATTGAATATCCATAGTAGTAAGGACCAAATGTCTGTGCGTTGTCAGAACTTTTCATGTCGTCCCAAATTGCATCAAGTCTTTTGAAAGGTTGCATCATTTTTTGGAAGAGATGGTCAAACTCATCCCAGTCAGTCATGTCATAGTTATGCATACAGTGTAATAGGTATGACATTATATAAATATTATGGATTAATGAACAGTCTTATTACATAAATTAATATAATTAAGAGTATTATCTACTCTCATGCGAACTCCAAATCTTTCTGTTCCTGATGCAGTTAGAGAGATAATTACAAAAAATAGATCCATTTACGACTGCATCAAGATGGGTTTGATAAATTATACATCACTTGCAATAAAACTCCAAAAGGAGGTCGAGTCGTATGTGGGAGGACCAGTAAATCCTAACACAATTGTAGTTGCAATTAAAAGATATGCAGATTCTTTTGAAAAAAAGGACGAGATGCAAAATGAAACAGTACTAAAAAATGCAAGACTTTCTTTAACTGATGGAATTGTTGACATAAAATTTTTCTCAGATGATTTTGAAATGAAAGATGCTGTAGATTTGATGGATAGATTTATGAGAATTGATCCAGATTATGAATTTTTTAGATCTACTGATTCGTTTAGATTTTTAACAGAAGACATAAGTGATGTAAGAGAAATTTTAGAATCTTTTTCATCGCATAGAAATTCCTCCCAAACTGGACTAGCAAAAATAACCATACATATTCCTGAAAATGAGCACAGTTCTGAGGTGGTTTCATACGTATCTGAGATTTTACATGATAATGGAATCGAACTTTTTAATGCATTTTTCGGACAAGATCATATAGTTGCAGTCTTGCATGAAAAGGATGCACCTAGAGCATACCAAATTCTAAGAAGAGAAATCACTCGTTAATAATTATTAGAATAATCTTCTAAACACCAATAGATTCTGCTTTTGTTACTTCTAGGTAGACTTTGTCTCCTACTCCAAGGTTTAGTTCTTTGTACTCATGCATATCAAGCTTGATTGAGGTAACGTTACCTGGCTGACCCATTCCTCCCCCAGATATCATCTTGTTGAGGTTTTTTACCATATCATCCATATTTGTAAAACCCATTACTCCTCCTGCACCAAAAGGTGATGCTGGTGTACTTTGTTCTCTAAAATCTTTGGATGTAGAAAGCGAGAGTATTACATATGGAGATCCATCTGGTGATGCATCTATTCGTGTGACAATGTACTCTTTCTTCATATCTTAGATTCTATAAATGAGCATATTTTACCTTTCGCTCAAATGATTAGTAAATAGCTATATGGGAATCAAAATTAGCTTTTTTATCCCCATGAATAAACATAAGATGTCATAGATGTCTGAAACCAAAAGAATTCAAAGAACTTGATGAGGTAGATGATGTCTGGTAAAATACCATGACTTAATACAACTCAAACTTGTTATTTGTCATGAAAACAACATTAATTATTGCAGGCATAATTGCAGCTGCATCAGTTGCTGTCGTATTTTACATCAGAAGTAAGAAAAATAAATCTTCACCAAAAATACAACCACAAACAAGTACAACAAAACCAGATACAACTAAAGAATAACTGTATCTTGTATTTTTTATTTCAAAGATAATTTTAGTAAATACAATATTAGTGAAATATATTGAAGATTACAAAACGGCATTTATGGGAAAAGTCTTTGCAGTAGGCGTTGGACCAGGATCACCAAAATATGTAACCGAGATAGTAAAGGAAATAGTACTAAATTCTGATATTGTAATTGGCTACAAATACACTCTAAATACGATAGAGGCACTTTTGAAAAATAAAGAAATTCATGAAATCACTATGAAAGATCAAGAAGATGCATATCAAAAAGTCTCAAAGACTTTAGGTGACAAGATATGTGTTGTTCCATTTACAGGAGATGTAAATTTTTCAGAATCAGAAGTAGTTGATAGATTAATTGAGATATTTGGAGATGTACAAATTATTCCAGGAATAAGTTCCATTCAAGTGGCTGCATCAAAGGCAAGAGTACCAATTGACAAAAGCAAGGTCATTACAATGCATATTTCTACAAGTATAGAAGAGAAGAAACTTGAGCTTCAAAAGGCACTCGTTGATGGATTTAGTGTCATACTTGTACCAAGGCCTTGGCCAAAAGAGCCTTCTAAACACTTTATGCAATCAGAAATTGCAATATACTTGAGAGAACATGGTTTTGACACTACGAAAATGAAGGTGCATGTCTTTGAGTTTCTAACTACAGACAAAGAGACTCATTTTATTGGCAAGGTAAAAGACTTGGAAAGAAAACAATTCTCTGATCTTTCTGTAATGGTCTTTGATCAAACAAAACTAGAATCTTACATTAATTTCAATTAAGTTAGTGAGTGTGAAGAGATTTTGTACCAATTATTTGGTTACCAGTTGTTGGAGGCATTGAAATTATCACTCCATTCATCCAAGTATATTGAGGATCATAGAATCTAATGATTCCAGTATCATTAATTACTACAGTAAATGTTTGACCTGGAGCAATTGTACCACTTGCTATCTTTCCATCAGGTGTAAATGGATTACCAATTGTTTGAGTACTGACTCCACTAAGAATTGTATGTCCTATAGAATCATTGTTTACCCAAATGATTGGAGTACCAGGAACTATTTGGATGGTTTCTGGTTCATAGTATGTATTGTATTGATTATTTTGTTGTTGAACAGCTGAACCTTGTGCTAATGATGAGCCTGGATCTATGCTAATCTGAACTGGAGCAATTTGAGTAGTTGAGGTTGTTGATGACGAAACAACTATTCCGTTTATCCAAGTAAATGAAGGGTCGAAAATTTGAATGGTACCAGTTTTAGTAATTGTAACTCTATAGTGTTGTCCTGGCGCAATTGTACCGGTATCAAGTATTCCATCTGCAGCAAACTGAGGCTGTTTTGCAAGAGCAGGCCCTTTTGCTCCACCTAAAGAAGTACTAATTGATTTACCACTCTCTATTTGGTGTGGAACAGAATCATTGTTTACTATTTCTAATGTTGCTCCAGAAGTAAGTAGGACAGATGAGGGTAAAAGAAAT
>JARLFW010000048.1 GCA_031296345.1 Nitrosotalea sp.
AACATGGAATATGCCAGTTTTAGGACATAATCTGTACATAAGACGGCAATTTTTTCATGTGGTCCCCTACCAAAATTCTTTTCATTGATTGATCCAAAATACTTTCTCCATACAATTTATGAACAATAAGAAATGAGATTCATTGTTGACCCAGTCACTTGCGAAAATTGTAAGAAATATTCAAAAAAAGAATTTTACAAAATTATTGATCATTTCTATCATAATCATGGTAAGCATCATATTTTTGTCAAGCCAATCCTTTGCCCAAACTGCACAGACTCCTGACCAACCAGTGGGTTTCACAGCAGTTGCAATATCACCTACGAGTATTAGCCTTAACTGGAGCCCTCCACAAAACAATGGCGGACCGCCTATAACAGGTTATGAAATTGATTATAGAATTGTGCCATCGACAACATATGCAAATCTTGCCACACTTGGCAATGTTACTACTTTTACTCATATCAATCTAATTACAGGCAAGACATACATTTATCGTGTTTCTGCAATTAATTCAAACGGTACAGGTAGTCCATCACCAGAAGTTTTAGTTACTCCGACAAGTAGTTCCGCTCCACCCAAAAATATTGCCCCAAATCCTCCACAAAGTCTTTCTGCATCAGTGTATTCATCTACTCAAGTAAATCTCTCATGGATTGCTCCATCATCCAATGGAGGACCACCAGTGACAGGGTACAAGATAGATTACATGTTAGATACAGGAAATTTTACTAATCTAGTTCCAAATTCAGGTAGTTCGTTTACTGCTTATTCTCACACAGGTCTACTAGTAGGTCATACCTACACCTATAGAATATTTGCGATAAATTCTATCGGTACAAGTAATTCATCAAATACTGCAACTGCAACTACAGTTCAAGTGACTACAGTTCCAGGTTCATCCATTCTTAGTGCAAATCCTTCCTCTGCGACAAGTATCAACTTGTCATGGAGCCCTCCTTCAAGTGATGGAGGATCTGCAATTACCGGATACAGGATAGAGTACAGTAATGCAACATCTCAGTATAGCATACTTGTAGCAAACTCTGGAAATACACAAACATCATATCTTCACAAAGGTCTTACAACAGGTCAAATCTACTCATATCGTGTTACAGCTATCAACGTAATTGGAATGGGGAATCCATCAAATGTGGCAAGTGCACAGCCTCAAGAAACAACAACTCCAAGTATAACAATAGCTGTTGCAATTTCTCCAACTAGTGCAAGCATATCATGGATTGCACCATCGCAGACATATGGTCAAATTATCAACGGATATAGAATTGATCAAGTCATAAACGGTAATTTTCTTCAAATAGACAATGTTGCGGGAAGCGTGACAACATATACAATTCCCAATCTTACCACAGGTAAGACATACAATTATGCAGTAACTGCTTTATTATCGGGAGGATCTGAGACAAACCCCTCACCTCTTGTTTCCGTGTCACCAACAAGTACATCATCTGCACCAAGTCCATCAGGTCAACCAGTATCACAAAGCCCACAATCACAACAAAGTCTACTACCAGACCCACCAACAAGTCTTAATGCAACAATGATTTCTCAAAATACTGTAAAGATCTCATGGGTCATGCCATCAAATAATGGCAAGCTCCCAGTAACAGGATTCAAAGTTGAGTCAAAGACAGGATCAACTGGGACGTGGTCTATAATCACATCAAATATTGGAGTCCAGACATCATTTGTAAAATCAGGACTTCAAGTTGGTACAACGTACTTTTATCGAGTCTCTTCAATAAGCAATGCGGGCACAAGTCTACCATCCTCAGAAACATATGTTAACACATCTCCAAACATGAGCCAGACACCTAGCACTCCAGCCCCTTCAACCATGCTACAATCTCAAGGAATCATTCCTGTCGTAAATACCACTTCAACAATAAGATACCAATCTACTGGAGGTCAGATTCTAGGTGCTAGTGTCAATCCAAGTACATTCTCATTAAAAATCAATTTGAAGGCAAATACTGCTGGAACTGTATCAATTCAGATTCCAAGAAACATGATAGATGCAAAAAAACTAGATGGATCAGATGATACATACATAGTCACTGCTGACAAAAGTATGGTATCATTTAACGAAACAAAAACATCGTTATCCAGAACACTCGTAATTTCGTTTCCTGCAAATACAAATGAAATATCAATTTATGGAACAACTGTGATACCTGAATTTCCAATTGTGCTCATGGTGTTCATAATTTCTTTTAGTACAATGATTATATTTTCAAGACGAATTATCAAGTAAGATAATTTTTGGTTTGTAATTACCAGATCAAATAGATATCCAATATTTTTTAGGATTCTTATGCCACTTGATTAATTCTTCTTTTTCTTCTTTTCCAATGTAATTTCTTGCCAGAGCAACTTCAATTAGATCTGAAAATACAAGTAGTGGATGCATTTTACATTTTGTTCTTTGAAAATTCTTCTTGGCGATATCAAGGTCATAAGTAAAGATAAAGACGCAATCACTTACCTTTCCCCCATTTCTCCTCACAGCCTTGATTGCAGATATGGCGCTGCCACCGGTACTTACAAGATCTTCAATTACCAAAACTCTGCTACCCTTTTCCATATAGCCCTCTATCTGCCTCTTTTTACCGTAGCCTTTGACTTCAGGTCTGATGTATATCATTGGCTTGTTAAGTCTCTCAGCAATTAGTGCAGCCCATGGAATTCCTGCAGTGGACACACCCCCAACAATATCAAAATTCAATTTTTTAGCAATCTTGACGACCTCGTCAACAACTACTCGTCTCTTATTGGGATAGCTTATCAGCCGCCTATTGTCGCAATACATAGGTCCTTTGATGCCGGAAACAAAAGTGTACAAGTACGGTTTTGTAAAGCTAAAAGTTACTGCTTTTATATCAAGTAACATTTCAGCTACTCGCTTTGAAGCCTTGATCATCATGAAATATACAACAAGTATCGCATATTTCTGAATAACTATATCCAGAGAAGACTAATAATATCAAAAATTAGATTGTAGACATAGTAGAAGCCACACTAAACACGCTTTATATCAAAAAGTTACAGTCATCTTCAGGCAAGGTGGAGTGGAACTTGACTTGTTAGCATTTGTCATTTTATTGACGGTAATAGTTCTTGGTCCAGGAAAAATATCATTGTCACATGTTATTAAAAAAGTTCCAAGATTTCTTCAATGACATATAATAAAAACCAGAAACAGTTCAGAATAACA
>JARLFW010000049.1 GCA_031296345.1 Nitrosotalea sp.
AAGAACTGTTTGTCTTTCTCATAAAGAAGATGCTGATGGAATAGGTGCTGCATCATTAATTCGTAAAGCATTTGGTGGCGAGACAAAGCTTGTTGATTATCCTGGACTGATGAATGAACTTGAATCTCTAAAAAATGATGAAAAATTAAAGAACTTGTATATTTGTGACCTTGGACTAAGCAAATCAAATCAGGATCAATTCATAGACTTGCTCAAGGCATTACGAAAGAAAAAGGTGGCAATTACATACATTGATCATCATGACATCGAAGAGCCAATCAAAAAGAAGATCAAGGCAATGAAGGTAAAACTAATTCATACCATTAACGAATGTACCACAGTTCAAGTGTATAATGCATTCAAATCAAAACTTGATGATTATGGTTCATTCTTGGCAGCGTGCGCTGCAGTTACAGACTATATGGAAGACAGACCTATTGGTTCTGCGCAACTACAAAGATTTGACAGGCAGTTTGTATTGCTGGAGGCAACCACTCTTACATTTACAATTACCAGTCACCAAAAAGATCCTGAATACTTGTTATACCTTGTTGATGAGCTAAGCGGTTCGAAATACCCGCATGCAATTCCAAATGTATTTGAGTTTGTAAGTGTTCAAGCTGAGAGAATCTCTGGAGTTATTCAAAAAGTCAAGGACAATATGAAGAAGATGAAAAATTTATCCTACATGGAAGTCAAAGACTCTGGCGCAAGCATGGCCGTAAACTTTGTTCTAGGATTATCCGGAAAAGAAGTTGGAGTAGCTTACAAGTTAAGAGAAGAACCTGGAATATACGCAGTATCTGTCAGAGGCTCACGAACATGCAAGATACAACTTGGAAGAATCGTAAATCAATTAGCAACAGAACTTGGCGGTTCTGGTGGTGGACACGATAAAGCATGTGGTGCAGTAATTCCAAAAGAAAAGATTGGTCTATTTCTCAAAAAGTTTAATGCCAAACTCAAATAATTTCTGCGATTAAATCTATTTCAACTGCAGAATTTAGCGGCAAACTTGCAACTCCTACTGCAATTCTTGTATGTTTTCCTTTTTCGCCAAAGATTTCAAAAAGAAGATCAGATGCGGCATTGATTATCTTTGGATGCTCATAAAATTCTTGAGAACTACTGACAAATCCTGAAACTCGGACTATTCTTGAAATTTTATCTAGTGTTCCAAGTTCAGATTTTAACTGGGCCAAGACATTGATTATGCAGAGCTTTGCAGCTTTTTGAGCATCTTCCACTGATATGCTTGTAGGGACTTGGCCCTTGAACTGTACCTGTCCGTCTTTCATAGGAATTTGTCCTGAAACAAATACCAAGTTACCTGTTTTTACTACTGGAATGTAAGAGCCTGCAGGTTTTGGAGGAGTTGGAAGTGTAATGTTTAATGTAGCAAGTTTTTCATCAATCATGATATGTTTTGTATCATGCCTTGATTTTAATATGTTCATATATTGTATAAAGTAAAATCAATCAAATGGACAAGACCAAATCCCATGGAGCTGAACTTAAAAAAGAACTTGACGTGCTAATTTCTAAAATAGACGCACTAGAGGCATCTACAACTGACCGTGAGAAAAAGTCCCTAATTGGAATACTAAAGGTGCTCACAGAAAATCAAAAACATTTTGCTGATGAATTTGAGCATTTCCGAAAAGCATTAGATTTGCTTACAATTCAGATCTTCAAAATGGATCAGGTCAAGTAGGCTACAACTTACCTTAATTGGTATGGCTATCTGATAACAATAAAAGATTAAATTCCACCACCCATTGTTGGGAAACAATTGTCTACTCCTAACGAGCCATCAGATGTGTCCAAACCTATTGTAAAAGACAAAAATCCTCACAATTACCGAAAGGTTGGCTATTCAATGATTGTAATTTCTGTATCTCTAGTTCTCATAGGATTACTTGTCTGGGCAATAGGTGACGATTATCATTTTTCTAGTGATATTATGGGAAATCAAGAAATTGATTCCATGACTCCGAAGCATGGATTTAATCTGGTTTTCTATGATACACAGCAACCTGTTGGTGCAAAATTAAAGTTGTTAGATTCAGCATCTACAATTGATGATGCACAACAAAAGCAGATTCAATATGCTCAACAAAATCCAAGTCCACTTGGTAAGGTGCTGATCTTTAATGAAACACTTGCAGCAAACAAACAACTAGTCAGCGACACAATTGCCACAATAACACAATATCAAGCAGATCTAGCTAAAGCGCAAGCTGCTAAAGCACAAGCAGCTGCATCACAACCTGTGGCTACTACAAACCAAACAACCCCCACGACTCAGACTAAAAATACTACATCGTCCAGTGCTACACCAGTTGTATCTACTAATGCTACAAAGGCAATGATGACTAATCCACCTTCAGCTGCACTTCAAATGAATGCAACCGTTGTTACCCATGTTTCAAATGGCACAGTGTCTGGTAAACCAACTGGTGCTGCTACAGATAATCTAGGGATTAATGAAAATGTAATTATAACTCATTCGTCTAATGCCACCACTTCTAATCATACACAGACAAAGTCTCTTTCAGAAGCAGTTGGCGTCAATAGTGGATAAACAACTTAGATCAACTCATCGTCAATCTCTTCAATAGGTTCTACGAATTGTTTACAAAAGCAAGTTTTAACAAGACACTTTCCAAATTTTACAAGTGACGTACTTTCTTGAGATGGAATATGCGCATCACTTGTGTGATGGCATCTCTTACAATTCATAATTCAAACCTTTTCTTGTTTTATTTAATTTAATCTAGTGTAAAGTTGCGCTTATGGCTGGATGATTCCAGCAGTGATTAGATACTGTACTCCTTTGACAAATGTAGCATCGTCAATGTCTCCTGTTGCCCAATAGCCTGCATTATTTTTAACCCATGCTGGAATTGTGATACCTGAGTTTGCTTGACCGCTCTGTGTTGGCGGAATTGTAATGATTCCTTGTTTTATCATGTATTGTATACCTTGTGCAAATGTAGAATCATCAATTACACCATCATGCCAGTATTTGGCGTTGTTTTTAACCCAACTTGGTATCGAAATAGCGGTATTTGTCAAGGCGACTTGAACTCCCGAAGAATCTGAATTTATCATATTGGTATCAATCAGTTTATCTGTAAAAGATACAATCCTGTCTCTATCTCCAATTGTAATAATATCTGAAGTGTGTCTTTCAAGCAAAATTCCCGTCTGGATATCGTATTCTGTTTTGGATGTGCTGTTTTGACTAGAATGTAATGCTACAAGTGCTGTTCTCTTGAATCCATTAAAGTCCACAACTGCTTGGATGAGGGATGTATCTGTGGTGTCATAAGTAATTGGGGATGCAAGTACTGTAAAAAATGGATTTACAACACTAGTATCTTGCTCACTTTGTGCATAGCCTGTCTTTAGACTGAGAATCATGGTATAATTTTTAATTTCACTGTCGTTGGCTTGACTTTGTTCAATTACTCGAATATAATTCGAGTCTAACATATCTCCAAAACTGAAGATATCAGAACTGTTGACTCTTCCCAACGTGGCAGAATATTTTAGAATATCCCCAGGATGTACACAAATGGTATTTGGCGGACATGCACTTGGTTGTTGTGAAAATGCATATTCTGTATGTAATGTGACAAAAAATACTGCTACTGCTATGATGAGAAACTCCGTTCTAAATTTCATTACTTTATCTTAAAGTCCATATGGGATCATTATTTCTTTCTGTTAAAGAGAACAACACAAATACTGTAATTTTCTTGTATGATACATGTCACCTAATCATCTGATAACCGAAACTAGTCCGTATCTTTTACAGCATGCCCATAATCCGGTACAGTGGTATCCATGGGGAGAAGAGGCATTGAACAAGGCAAAACAAGAAAACAAACCAATTTTTCTCAGTGTTGGGTATAGCGCATGCCATTGGTGCCATGTAATGGCCCATGAATCATTTGAAAATGAGGATATTGCCCAAGCCATGAACGAGTTTTTTGTCAATATAAAAGTGGATAGAGAAGAAAGACCTGACATTGATGACATTTATCAAAAAGTCTGTCAGCTAAATACTGGCAGTGGTGGTTGGCCTCTTAGTGTGTTTTTGACACCTGACCAAAGACCATTTTATGTTGGAACCTATTTTCCACCTCTTGACAATTACGGCAGACCTGGATTTGGAAGTGTAGTACGGCAACTTGCTCAAGCCTGGAAAGAAAAACCGGGTGATATACAACAAGCGGCAGAAAATTTTGTAAATGGCTTACAAAGAACTGAATCCGTTTCACATGAATCAAAACTGGAAAAATCAATCTTAGATGAAGCAGCAGTCAATTTGTTATCTATTGTAGATATGACAAATGGTGGATTTGGACAAGCTCCTAAATTTCCAAATGTGTCAAACCTTTCTTTTCTGTTGCGATATTCAAAATTATCTGGAATTGCCAAATTCCAAGAATTTGTTTTCAAGACATTGACCAAGATGGCAAATGGTGGAATGTATGACCAACTTGGTGGTGGTTTTCATAGATATTCCACTGATGCAAGATGGCTTGTTCCACACTTTGAAAAAATGCTGTACGATAACGCACTACTTCCTCCAGTTTATGCAGAAGCTTATCAGATCTCAAAAGACTCGCGATATCTTGAAGTCATTGAAGATACGCTACGATTTATCATGCGGGAGATGACATCTCCTGAAGGAGGATTTTATTCTGCATATGATGCAGATTCTGAAGGAGAAGAAGGAAAATTCTATGTATGGAAGAAAAAAGAAATACAAGAAATTTTAGGAAAAGACTCTGATGTATTTTGTTTATACTATGACGTAACAGACGGGGGAAACTTTGAGGGACATACAATATTGTACAACAGCATGAATTTGTCCTCTATAGCATTTCATTTTGGAAAGACCGAGTCTGAGGTAAGTCAAATATTACGACAAGGCAGGGAGAAACTCCTTGCAGTAAGAACAAAGCGGGTTGCACCTGGAAGAGATGATAAAATCATGACTAGCTGGAACTCTCTCATGATCTCTGCATTTGTCAAGGGGTATAGAGTAACTGACGAGCCTGACTTTATAGAATCTGCAGAGAATTGTATCAATTTCATTGAGGGTAAACTGACAAAAGATGGGCAGCTACTTCATACGCACAAGGATGGCCAGTCAAAGCTTATGGCATACTTGGACGATTATGCTTATTTTGCAAGTGCACTGCTTGATTTCTTTGAGACTAGGCCCTCAAAAAAATATCTTGACCTTGCAGTATATTATGCAAATTACTTGCTCGAGCATTTCTGGGACGAGACTGCTAAGAACTTTTTCTTTACTGCAGACAATCACGAAAAATTAATCATACGAACAAAGAACATCTATGATTTATCACTACCTTCTGGAAATTCTGTAGCGGCTGCAGTAATGCTAAGACTATATCATATTACTGGGGACAAAAAATATCTTGATGTTTCCATCAAAGTGATGGGGTCACTTGCCATGATGGCTGCAGAAAATCCATTTGGTTTTGGACAATTACTAAATGCAATGTATTCATATTTGTTAAAACCACTAGAGATTACTGTGATAAATTCATCAAATTCAGACATCAAAAATTATTTAACAAAAAAATTTATCCCCGAAGCAATTCTGATTTTGATTTCAAAAAAAGAAGAACTTGAAAATCTAAAGCAGTTACAGTTTTTTGCAGGAAAAGAATTTGATGGTAACAAAACCAAGGTCTATGTTTGCAAAGACTTTACCTGTTCTCTTCCATTAGAGACTGTATCAGATATAGAAAAACTAGTCTAGATCTTTTTTATATTGATTTCTAGTCTTTGACCAACAGCTGGACTTCCCATTCGCTCATATCGCCTTTTTGGCATTGTAATTGTAATGGCTGTTTGTGCATAGCTTTTGATTGCAATGGTGGGCTGGGCTTGAAGTATTGCCTCGATAAATGGAGCAATCTGGTCTCTAAGTTCTGGGTCTAGCTTTTGATTTATGGCATCAAGCATGAGCTGTTTTTGTGAGACGGGTTCTGTCTGCACATCTTCTACTAGTGATAGTTGGACAGTCTGACCGTTGTCTACTAGCTGCTGAATTTGATAGTGGATTAATTCTGACATGGAGTATAGTTGAAAATCTTGCAATTTATCTCTTCACAAATCATCTGACTTTGATAATTCCATTACTTGTCAAGTATTGTATTCCGTTGACAAAGTCATTATCTGATATTGTACCATCTGCCCATAGCCCTGCATTGTTCTTGACCCATTTTGGAATCTGGTTTGTTTGACTACTTGACTGACTCTGTGGAATCTTCACCATTCCTTGTTGTATCAAGTACTGGATTCCCTTGATGAAATCATCATCCGTCATGGCACCCTTTGCCCACCACCCCGCATTACTTCTCACCCAATTTGGAATTTGAATTGCGGGCTTTACAGGTGGTGATATCTGTGAGGGACTTGATATTTGCAAACTCTGAGATCCTATGGCAAATTTGACAAAATCAAAATCGCCTGTAATGGGATTGAGAAGTTCTGCCCAATACGTTCCATCATTTTTATATTTGTCACTTAGCGGGACTGTAGAATTTGATTTAGAAATTCCAAAGTTTTCTATAAGGTGACTGTTTGAGTCAATTGTAAGAATCTCGGCAAATGATTTTTCATCAAATGTATCTGTGTTGATGTTTAACGTTATCTTTTCATCTGATTGGTATGTTTGCTTGTCCATGCTCAACTGGTGAACTCGCTGGTAGCCAAATTTTGGCTGTATCTGATTATCAAATCCACCCTCCCCATAGATTGATTTTATTTCTGCAACATCTATGGGCGTAATGTCATAGTGTTTTACGCCTAAAATCGTGACAGTATCTATCATAATTGAAGGCATATCTTCTAAGCCATTGATTATATTTTGTAATTCGCCATATGGAACAATGTAATGTGCCAATCCCAATGAATGTCCAATCTCATGTCTGATTGTTGAATCAAGTTGGGTACTTGTGGCAACTAGGCCGGTATAGTATGGCTTGTCAACGTAGGTGTAATACATCTGGTTGTTTTCAGTCCATTCAACTTTTTCCCAATTTGACTGTATGTCTGAATAATAGATTTCAATATTGGTCTTACCAGTCTCAAAATTTGGAATTGTTATGCCTGTTGCAATAAATCCATTAGAATTTTTTTCAGGCTCTGGTAGATAATGAATTGTAATATCACACTTGGTATGGTTAAATTCTCTTTGTTGTTCGAGGGGAATTTTTTCTAGATTGATATTCCAAACAAGATGTCTGCCCAATCCTTGGTTTAATTTTGTTTTCCAGTCTAGTACTGCATATTCTGTTTCATCTAACAATTGTTTTCCCACAATTGGAAACTTTGGATTTGCTTGTGGTTCTATTGCACAAATTGTTGGACCATGTTGAACTCTGATTGGCATTTGAAGAAACTGACCCATTGCAAAAGCAGGGTGTATTGGTATGATGACAAAGCTTGATATTATAATTATGAAAATTACGCCAAGAATTTTTTTATTCATTGGAAATGTTAGGCCTTGGCATCAAGTATATTACGTTTTATATGAGCGGCTCTGAGTTTTATCATGTGAGTGAATTCCTGTGTATCCTCAAGTGATGGCTTTTGTTTTTGGTTCTGATATGCCTGCAAAAAGCCAGAATAGACGCATCCTACTATAATCCCAAAAGTATTTGCATTTACATCCTCGACTTCCTCATAGTATGTCTTTGCTATCTGTTTGTATGACGCCGCCTCGCTGATATAATAGTCAATTAGGCTGCCGATGAATTTTCGTGTAGTCTCTGGAATCACGAATTAGATTTCATTTTCATTGTTTATAATGTTTGATTTTTGGTAACGTAGAGGATTGGGAAATAATTTTTTTCACACAGGTCAACATCGATCGCACAACTAGAATAAGAGCAGTGGAAATATTTGTCCATCATGCAAATGACTAGTCCTCCACGACTTGGAGACATTCAATCAGGAAACAAGTGGACTGCAGTATGTTCTATCTGCTGGCATTGGTCATCAGGTGAGACCAGAATACAGGCAAGAGAACAACTAAAACATCATACACGGTGTAAATACATAAGCGTGGACGAAGACCGAGTAAAAGTAACTAAACCAAAAAATATTCGTTAATTTCATTTTCTTTTATTATTTGGTTTGTTGACTTTTCACTAGCTATTTTTCTACTTACTAAAATTAATTTTACCAAGACTTGAATTGTTTAGGTATCTGAATTGATATCCTAAATTCAATAGTTTGCCACGATGAGTGAATCAACTGTCAAAGAAATAATGGCTGCATTTGTTCAGACAATACCTGCTAACTCGAGTGTTTTAGAGGTCTCACAGATGATGACAAAATTTGGAATGGGGTCTATTGTGGTGACACGGGGAGAATTACCAGTAGGGATTATTACGGAAAGAGATATTGTAACAAAGGTTGTATCTCAGGATTTGAATTCGTCTCAAGTGCTTGTAGAGAAGATGATGTCAAATCCTATAATATCCGTCGAGCCTGAGATGATAATTGTCGAAGCTGCAACCCTAATGTCCGCATACAATATTAGGCGTCTTGTAGTTGTAGGAAAAGATGGCAAGATTGCAGGGATAGTGACTGCAACAGATATTGCTTCATGGCTTGCAAGAAATGAAGATTACAAAAATAACTCACTAAATGCAATTGCGAGATTGCATAATGTACAGCAGTGCATACCATATCAGTAGTTTGTACCTGTCTCTCTTGGCACTAGTGGAAGTCCTCAACAGTCTTTATTAGAAAAAATACTGATATTTACATATCATAAACATGTTCTGGCCCTATGACTTGTGTAAAATCAATTCTATTACAAACTAAATTTGAC
>JARLFW010000050.1 GCA_031296345.1 Nitrosotalea sp.
AGCAGGTGCAGCTCCGGCAGCAGCAGCCGCAGCTCCAAAGGCAGGTGCAGCTCCAAAGGCAGGTGCAGCTCCAAAGGCAGGTGCAGCTCCGGCAGCAAAACCAGCTGCGGAAAAGAAGAAGTAGGCGAATTAGATGGGAGATCATCCAAAGAATTCGCGCAAAATGTGGAGAAAACCAAAACGTCCTCTTAACTACGATTTACTAAATGAAGAGTTACATGTTTTGGGTACTTTTGGTCTTAAGAATAAAAGAGAATTATGGAAAGCACATACAGAACTTTCAAGAATAAGAAATCAAGCAAGATCACTATTAGCATTAACCCAAGACATTAGAATTACAAAAGAACCAATACTTATGAAATCACTTGCAAGAGTTGGACTTGTAAAAGAAAATGCAACATTAGATGATGTACTCAACCTAAAAGTAGCGGACTTTTTATCTAGACGATTACAAACATTCATTCAGAAAAAAGAATCCATCAAGAGTCCATACTTGGCAAGACAAATAGTTGTTCATGGCCATGTAATGATTGGAGACAGGGTAGTTACTATTCCATCCTATACAGTAAAAGTCGAAGAAGAAGACCAGATTCACATATCACCAGAATTAGACCTTAACAAGGCAAAACAACCTCTTGTCCAAGAGGTAAAAGTTGAGCAGTCAGCTGAAGAAATAAAAACTGAACAACCAGCCGAGTAAAATACACGCAATCATTATGTATCAAGAAAATATATTAAAATCAACATGTGTTCAATTATAGGATATCTCGGTATCAGCCCTGCAGCTCCATTAATAGTCAAAGGACTGAAAAGAATGGAATATCGTGGCTATGATAGTGTAGGAGTTGCAACTTTTTCAGAGCATCATATCAACGTAAGAAAAGGAGTAGGCAAAGTCTTAGAGGTAAATAAAACAGCAAAGCTTGATGAACTTACTGGAACTATAGGAATAGGGCATACACGATGGGCTACCCATGGAATGGTAACTGAAGCAAATGCACACCCACATCCATCAAGTTCAGGAGAAATTGCAATTGTACATAATGGAATAATTGAAAATCATGAAGAACTAAAAAAAGAACTCCAAACACTAGGTTATACTTTTAAAAGTCAGACAGATAGTGAGGTAATCGCAAATCTTCTTCAATATAATTATGACAAGACAAAAGAAATTAAAAAATCAGTAGTAGATACAGTAGGCGAGCTAAAAGGAAATTACGCTTTTGTGGCAGTTTTCCAGGATGGCACGTTAGCTGCAGCTAGACTCCACGAACCACTCATAATTGGAGTAGGAAAAGAAGGATATTTCATTTCAAGTGATGTATTAGGATTTGTAGAATATACTGATGAAGTAATTTATCCAGATAACAAAGAATTTGTGATCATTGATTCATCAGGATTGAAGATCTTTGATTTTGACGCAAACCCAGTACAGCATCAAATAACTAAAGTATCAAAGGAATTTGCCGATGTATACAAGGGACAATATGCTCATTACACTTTGAAAGAGATTTCGGAACAGCCTACAACAATATTGAATGCTGGAAACAATACTAAAATCGAGATTGATTTAGCTTCTGATTTGATAAAACATGCAAGAAACTTGTACATTACCGGGAGTGGAACAAGTTATAACGCAGCATTAATAGCAAAATTTCTCTTTTCAAAATATGCAAAGATAAAGATTGATCCATTAATTTCTAGTGAGGCACAATTTTCTCCTGACATATTTGAAGAGAAATCAATTCTAATT
This sequence comes from Nitrosotalea sp., assembly GCA_031296345.1. Lineage (GTDB taxonomy): Archaea > Thermoproteota > Nitrososphaeria > Nitrososphaerales > Nitrosopumilaceae > Nitrosotalea. The sequence goes on from JARLFW010000050.1 coordinate 1,754, forward strand.
GCAATATCCCAAAGTGGAGAAAGTGCAGATGTATTAGAGGCTGTAAACATTGCAAAAAAAACAGGATCTAAAATCATATCAATTGTTAACATGATGACATCTTCTCTAGTTCATCAATCATCAATTTCAATTGGACTTAACTGTGGCCCAGAGATAGGAGTTGCAGCAACTAAAAGTTTCACATCACAACTTGTAGTATTATACAAAATGGTCGATAAAATATGTGATGGATGTATAGAACTAGATCTTACAAAGGTATCAGAGGCAATCAAGAAGATTCTTTCTAATGATTCGAAAATTAGAGATGTTGCAAGAAGACTAAAAGATGTTTCAGATATTTACGTATTAGGAAGAGGTATTCACTACCCAATTGCCTCAGAAGGATCTTTGAAGTTAAAAGAGCTTACATACATTCATGCAGAAGGACTTCCCGGAGGAGAATTAAAACATGGCCCATTAGCATTGATGGATTCAAATTCTTATGTTTTAATCATAAATCCAAATGATTCTACCTACAATGACACATTAACATCAGCTAGAGAAATTAAAGCCCGAGGAGCCAAGATAATAGGAATTTCTGATAAGCCAAGTGATGTGTATGATTATTGGATAGATATTCCCAGTATTACAGAGTCATTGTATCCACTTGTAGAGATAGTACCCATACAGCTTCTTGCATATTATGCAGCACTTGAAAAAGATACAGATCCTGATTATCCCAGGAACTTGGCAAAATCAGTAACAGTCAAGTAATTTTTGCATATTCTTTTTCAGTTAAATCCAAAAGACTCTTTGCATCAATTCCGGTTTTTAACATACATGCAATAGATGCACCGCCTGCACCAGCTCCTTCTTTTACAAATCCTTCTGCATAAGATCGTAATCCAGAAATGCTAGATTCTGCAAGTTTGAGTTTAGCAACCAATATAGGAATATCCAGTATCTGTGAAACAGTCTCGATTAAATTTGCAGATTTATCATCTGTCACATAAGAGGTTGTACCAAGAGCTGTATTCTTTCCTTCAAATCCCATACTTTTTGCAAAAGCAAGTACAGCTGCCATTTGTGTCCCTCCAGCTAATATCACTCTAGATAATTCTGAAGCTGTACTAAGAATACCTGCAACTGTTGGAATCATTGGATCACCTAGTTGTGAAATAATTTCGAATGGATCTTTTGATTGTAATCTTTTTAGTGCGTCTTTTACTGTTTGAACCTTAAGTCCTATAGGATTTTCAGGCATACTACTGCTAACAAGTCCTTTGATTCCAAATCCTTCAAGTACTCCAAGAGCAGTGGTAGTACCACCTGGAATACTTTCACCAACAACGACACAATCAGTTGAAGCTCCTAGGAATCTTCCAATTATTCTACCATATTCTACAGCTTTTCCAACCTCTTCCATACTGAGTGCGGGTTCTTTTGCAATATTTTTCCCATAATCTAAATTCATATCTATAAAAGGAAGTTTTGGTGATACCTTACTTCCTGCGTTTATAACAATACTTGAAATGCTTGCTGCTTCTAATGCTGTTTTTGTTAATAATGCAGGTGTTGGTTTTCCATCAGGAGTCATAGGAATTACAGAAATGCTTTTGCAATGCCCATAATGGATAAATTCAGCATCAGCAGGTCCAGTGAATTTTATCAGATCAGGGTGCTCTCCAGCTATAGTTATTCCAGGTATTTCAGATGTTGCAGTATAAGAGATAACCAGAGAGAAAATGAATTTTTTTTGTTCAGTTTGTTTTATAAATTCTAGACCTTTTTGCTTGTTTCCAAATATTTCAATGTCTTGCAATGATTAATCACTGCCCATAAAATTCACAAATTCTTCTTCAGTTCTAGGTTGCAATACAAAGTTAGTTTTCTTTTCTTTACCTATTGTAGAATTTGGAGAGGTTCCATAATTATGTCCAGGATACAACATGAGATTATCATCAAGTTTGTAAATAATATCAAACAGACTATGATAAAGCTCAATTGCACTTCCTCCTGGTAAATCAACTCTTCCACAATTTCCTACAAAAAGTGCATCTCCTGAGAAAATTTTCCCATCACCAACCAGACAAATACTATCTTTTGAATGCCCAGGAGTATGCATCACAGTAAGTTCAGAATTACCAAACTTTATTTTTTCACCATTGGTTAACCGCATATCATTTTTTAGAGTAGAGGATTCATGTTGCAAGATTTTAGATTTAGTGTATTTTACTATTGCATCATTTCCTATTGTATGATCAAAATGATGATGGGTGTTTATTACATATTTTACTTTAAGAGCATTTCTTTCTAGAGTTTCAATTACTAAGTCTAAATCCCAAGATGGATCAATGATAACTGCTTCTCTTGTATCTTCATCTTCAAGAACATAAGTAAAGTTTTGCATATTTCCTACTTTGAGTTGATGTACTTTCATAGCACGCCAATCTCCGCTTCTGGTGGTATTCCTATTTTTTCAACAATTATCTTACCACACATATCTAGATTTTTTGGCATTCCAATTTTCATTTTATGAAAAGTTATAGTTACATTAGCTTTTACACACTTGTCATTAACTAATCCTGTGTCTGGATCAAGACCTGTTGGCATATCAACTGCCAATTTGAAAGCAGGAGATTGGTTTATGAGATCTATTGCTGATGAATAAGGCTCTCTAATGCTTCCAGAGATACCGGTTCCAAGTATTCCATCTACTATAATTTCGGCATCATTTACAATTCCAGCAGCATCAGATGTAAGTACAAGACTTACCGAATTCATTTTTTCTAAAATTTTCCAGTTGGATTTGGCTTCTTCTGTTTTAATTTTATCTGGATGTCCAAGAAGTATAACAGTAGGTTTGCATCCAAATCCAGCCAAGTGTCGCGCCACAACAAAAGCATCACCACCATTATTTCCCAATCCTGCAAAAACTGTTATTTTTTTTGATATTAAATCAGAATAGTGCTCAACAATGTGTCTTGCAGTAGCAGCGCCTGCATTTTCCATCATGAGTTTTCTAAAAAATCCCATTTGATGCCCATTCTCTTCAATTTGCATCATTTGTTTTACCGTGATTTCCATAATAATACGGAATTTTATGTTAAATATGGGCTTTACCAATGCTGTGTTCATATACGAGATTCGTTATATCTTGAATCTCAAAATTACTGGAACTATTTAACAAATCAAGTTCTTGTACAATAGCGATATCATAATACTAGTTAACAATAGAAATTCGATATTTTGTTTGAGATAACAAATATCAGAGGTAAAAAGTTATTTTATTGAATGCAATCTATGACACGTAAATCAAAATATGACAGTATTTTTTATTTAATTCAATTTGATTATTTTTTGAATTTTTAATGCGGGAGAAGGGATTTGAACCCTCGAAATCCTAAGATACTAGCCCCTCAAGCTAGCGCCTTTGACCAGGCTGGGCGACTCCCGCACATTTGGTTTTACCCATGTATGGTTTTTATAAGCCTTGATTACTTTTTGTGTCTGTGCTGATTCCTGTTAGATGTTTTAGTTGTGGAAATTTGATTGCTGACAAGTTTAAGGAATATCAAAGTCGTGTAAAAGGTGGAGAAGATCCAAAAAAGGTTTTGGATTCATTTGGTTTTAAAAGATATTGTTGTAGAGCCATGATATTGACATCAGTAGAGACAATTCATCAAGTCATTCCATTTTACGAAGCAATTAAGAGAAGAGAACAAGAAGTAAAAGCAGAATTAGAATAGAATGCCTCTGATTACTTCAATCAAAGGTAGAGTACTTTACAATAGCAGAGGAAGTCAAACTATAGAAGTTGATGTAATATCAGATAAAAAACACATGGGACGAGTATCTGCTCCCTCAGGTGCAAGTGTTGGCAAATATGAAGCACAGAGTTTTCCGCAGGATAAACCAGAAAAAAGTTTAGAAATTTTAAAAAAAAATGTAAAGAAATTTATCGGTCTTGATCCATCAAACTTAAAAATAATTCATGAGACTTTAAGAGAAATAGATCCAACTCCCAATTATTCTAAAGTTGGAGGCTCCCTTGCATTCGCATTAACTATTGCATCAATTGAATCTGCTTCAAAATCATCAGATATCCCCATGTTCAAGTTATTGGCAAAAGATTCAATTTTTAGATTTCCGTTTCCTCTTGGAAATATAATAGGTGGGGGAGCACATGCGGGACCGGGCACACCAGATATTCAAGAAATTCTAGTTTGTGCAACAGGTTCCAAAACTATTCGTGATGCAATAGAAGTCAACTTGGCAGTCCACAAAGAAGTAGGAAAAATTCTAGCCAAAAAAGATCCAAGTTTCACAAAGGGAAGAGGAGATGAAGGTGGTTGGGCACCTAAATTAAAAAATGATCAAGCATTAGAAATAGCTGCAAAAGCTTGTGAGCAGCTTGGTTTTACATTAGGAAAAGAAGTCTCATTAGGAGTAGATTTTGCTTCATCCACACAGTGGAATGAAAAGAAAAAGAGATATGTATACGATAGAGCAGGTTTTGAAAACACTCCACAAAAACAGATCGAATTTGCTTCCAATATAATAAAAAAATACAAACTTGTTTATGCTGAAGATGCTGTTCATGAAGAAGCTTTTGAAGACATGTCTATCTTGACCAAAAAATTCCCACGCGTATTGATAACTGGAGATGATCTCCTAGTAACGAATACAAAGATTCTCAAAAAAGCAGTAAAAATAAGAGCATGTAGTGGTGCCATATTGAAAGTAAATCAAGCTGGAAGCCTCTATGATGCTTTAGAGTTTGCAAAAGAGGCAAACAATAACAATGTAAAACTAATCACATCCCATCGATCTGGAGAATCAGTTGATTCTCATATATCACACATTGGGCTTGCGACCAAATCAAAGATGCTCAAGGTTGGCATATTAGGCGGAGAGAGAATAGCCAAACTTAACGAACTAGTACGACTCTCAGAGTATGATTTAATACGTGGAATGGCCGAGATTTAGAAACACGCAATGAGTAAACAAGAAGACTTTGAACATATGGAAAAATACGTATTATCTACTGGAATAAGAGTAGGAACTCAAGTAAAAACAAAGTTCATGAACTCGTTTGTTACAAAGGCAACAAATGAAGGACTGTACATTATTGACAGCAAGAAAACATTATCAAGAATTCAGACTGCAGCCAAATTTATCAATAGAGCAGATATTACAAAAGTTCTAGTTTGTTCTGGAAGAGAATATGCTAGCATGCCAGTTGAGAAATTCTGTGAGATTACTGGTGCAACTCCTATGCTTGGAAGGTTCATGCCAGGAACTCTTACAAATCCATCATTACCATACTACAGAGAACCAGAATTAGTTTTCATTTCAGATCCACAAGTAGATGAGCAAGCAATTGTAGAAGCTACTAATGCAGGAATTCCAGTAATAGGAATTTCAAATACAGATAATGTTACTTCTAAAATTGACTTGGTAATTCCAGCAAACAACAGAGGAAGAAAATCTCTAGCTGCAACTTATTGGCTATTAGCAAGAGAGATCTTAATGCAGAAAGGTAAACTAAAAAACGCAGAATCTATGAAATATCAAATAGACGATTTTGAAACAAAGATAACAGAAGAAGAATTAGAAGAAGAGGCTGCTGAAAGAATGGCACCTTCAAGAATGAGAACACAGAGGCAATAACACAATGCAGGTGAGGACACCAGCTGTTGCTGGAATGTTCTATCCAAAAACAAGTCAGGAATTAAAATCAAGCATAAGAAATTGTTTTTTACATAATTACGGTCCTGGAAAATTACCACCTTCTCCAGACGATAAAAAAATTATCGGTGTAATATGCCCCCACGCGGGATACGAGTATTCTGGTCCAATAGCTGCAAATTCATACTATGCAATATCATCACAGAGACCTGAACTTGTAATAATAATTGGTCCAAATCATTGGGGAATAGGACGAGACATTGCTACAATGAAAGAAGGAATATGGAGAACTCCACTTGGAGATATTGAAGTAGATGCAGAATATGCAACTGAAATTAACAAGATTTGTAAGTTGATAGAGATGGATTCTTTTTCTCACACAAGAGATCATTGTTTAGAAGTACAACTTCCAATGCTTCAAGAGATATTTTCCCACAAATTCAAGATTTTACCTTTGATTTTAATCGATCAAAGCTATAATGCTACAAGGGAAATTGGTAAAGCCATAGCAAAGATTGCAAAAATCAAGAAGACTATGATAATCGGTTCTTCAGATTTTACCCATTACGAACCAAATGATTTTGCTCATGCGCAGGATGAATCTTTGATAGAGGCAGTAGTTAGTTTAGATGTAGATAAATTTTATAAAATTTTACAAGAAAAACAGGTTAGTGCGTGTGGGTATGGAGCGATTGCATCTACTATGATAGCTTGTAAGGAATTGGGGGCGACAAAAGGTATCTTGAACAAATACGCTACTAGTGGCGACATAACAGGTG
>JARLFW010000051.1 GCA_031296345.1 Nitrosotalea sp.
ATATGGAACTGGACAGAGTACAATTGATGGTTATCTCAGATCAATGAATTTGCTATTTGCAGGAAAACGTGTAATTGTTGCAGGATATGGTTGGGTGGGAAGGGGTGTTGCATCAAGATGTCGTGGAATGGGTGCTAAAGTTTGTATTACTGAAGTTGATCCGATACGAGCATTAGAAGCACATATGGATGGTTTAGATGTTTTACCAATGGCTGAGGCAGCAAAGATAGGTGAGATTTTTGTAACTGCAACAGGTCAAACTGGAGTGATTAGAAAAGAGCACATCTTGACTATGAGAAATGGTGCTATCATGGGTAATGTTGGTCACTTTGATGTTGAAGTGGATGCTAAATTCTTGCTAACTGAATCAAAATCAGTTAGAGAAGTACGACCAAATCTTGATGAATGTGTTCTCAAGAATGGAAAACATGTTTACCTTATTGGAAAGGGACGAATTGCAAATCTTGTTGCAGCAGAAGGACACCCGCCAGAAGTTATGGCGCAATCATTTTCAAATCAGTTGCTATCGATGATATACATTGCAAAGAATCACAAAAAAATTGGAAAGAATGTGATAACAGTTCCACAGGAAATAGACAAACAGATTGCAGTGGATGCACTAAAAGCAATGAATGTTGATATGGATAAGCCAACTGCAGCTCAGATAAAATACGGTCAAAGTTGGGCATAGCTTAAATCATACACGAACTTTACTCTGATAATGAAAAGGGCGATTATTACAAGTGCATTACCATATGCCAATGGCGAAATACATCTTGGACATGTTGCATCTACATACTTACCTGCTGATATAACAACTAGATTTCTAAAACTAAGTGGCGTTGAAGCATATTATTTTTGCGCATCAGATGACTTTGGAACTCCAATTCTAATCCAAGCTGAAAAGGAGAACAAGACTCCTGAAGAATATGTTAAAGTCTGGAACAAACGTGATTATGAAGACTTTACTGCTTTTGGAATAGGGTTTGATTTTTTTTATAGGACAAGTTCGCCAGAAAATGTGGCATTTGTTCAGGAAGTCTTTAAAAAATTACAGTCAAATGGTCACATTTACGAAAAAGAGATCATCCAGTTCTATTGTACTGTGGATAAAGAATTCCTACCTGATAGATATGTACTAGGCAGATGTCCTTATTGTAAAGCAGAAGACCAGTATTCTGATTTATGTGAAAAATGTGGAAGAGTACCAGAGGAGATTGAAGATCCAAAATGTTCAATATGTAAGAATCCTCCAACGAAAGAAAAGACAAGACACTATTTCTTTAAACTAACCAACTTTGTTAACGAACTAAATCAATGGTTAGAGGCAGACTCTCACCTGCAAAAGGATGTTAAAAAATATGTACAAAACTGGATAAAAGAAGGCCTTGTAGACTGGGATATTACAAGAGACATGAATTGGGGAGTTCCAATTCCTCTTGAATCTGCAAAAGGACAGGTATTCTATGGTTGGTTTGACAATCACCTTGCCTACATTTCTACTGCAATGAAATTTCTAAACGATAAAGGTATTAACGGAAAAGATTTTTGGAACTCTGCAGATATTTATCATTTCATTGGAAAAGATATCGTGTACCATCACTATCTTTTCTTGCCTGCAATGAGGATTGGAATACAAAATGAGTTCAAACTCCCTGATTATATTCCAACTCGGGGGCATCTAATGTTGCAATCTAAAAAGATCTCAAAGAGTCGTAATTGGTATATTGGTCTTAAGGACTTTGTCGCAATTTATCCTGCAGATTATCTTAGATTTTATCTTGCACTAATTACTCCATACAGTCAAGATGATCTTAATTTTGATTGGGAGGAATTTGCTTCAAGAATTAATTCTGAATTGATTGGAAATGTTGGAAATTTTGTAAACAGAGCTCTTGGTTTTACACAAAAAACTCTATCAGGAGTTGTACCACATACAAACGAATTTGATCCAAGTGACAAAGAGGCCCAAGATAAAATAAATAATTTTTCAAGTGAACTTACTGGATTGATGGAAGATAACAGTCTTGATAAAGCACTGAAAAAAATAATAGAGTTTTCTGCCCATTTTAACCAATATTTTCAGAAAAAGGAACCGTGGAAAGGTGGAGATGGTTCAAACAACTGTGTCTTCATATCTGTAAATGCTGTCAAGAGCTTGGCAATTTCACTTTGTCCATTTTTACCTGAATCCTCTCAAAGAATATGGGAGCAACTTGGCATGAGTGGTAATGTATCGGAACAATCTTGGAGTTCTATATCTAAAATCGAAATAAAAGAAGGCCACAAGATAGGTCCTGCCTCTCCGCTCTTCAAAAAGGTGGAGGCATCTGATATTGAATTGCACAAAGCAAGACTTGGAAAATAATGAGCCTTGAATGGATTTCACGAGACGGTAAACTATTACTTGGGGCAAGAATTGTTCGAACTTTTTCATATGGATTTCTTAGCGTAATTCTTGCAATCTATCTAAAACTAATCGGGTTTAATGATATTCTAATTGGTATAGTACTTACTGCCACTCTAGTAAACAGCGTATTTTTCAATCTCTTTTCAAGTGCTTATGCCGATAAGATAGGCCGAAGAAAAATTCTTGTGTTGTATGCAGTTTTAATGATAATTTCATCTGTTATATTTTTTGTAACCGATAATTATATATCTCTTATCATTGCGGCACTTGTAGGAACTATAAACGTCACAGGATCTGAAGTTGGAGCATTTTTGTCATTAGAACAAGCATTATTGCCACAAACTGTTCGTGATGTACAAAAAAGAAATTCTATATTTGCAATTTACAATACTGTAGGAACTTTTGCCATGTCTGCAGGGGTACTAGTTTCAGGTTTACCATCTATACTACAACAACATTATGGATTTGATCAAATTGGTGCAATAAAATCTCTTTTTCTAATTTATGCGGCATGTGCAATAGTAGTTCTTGTAATTTACCTAGTACTTTCTAAAAGTATTGAAGTAAAAGACGGTGCACCCAAATCAGGTCTTTCCACAAAAAACATCTCTCCAAAATCTAGGGGCATCATTGCAAAAATGTCTTCACTTTTTGCAGTTGATTCTTTTGGAGGTGGTTTTGTAATACAAAGTATAGTTTCATTCTGGTTTTATACTAGATTTGGAGCAGATCTGTCTACACTATCTTACATCTTTGCAATTGCTGGAGTACTTACTGCCTTGTCTTTTATGGCCTCTACAAAACTTGCCTCAAAAATTGGATTGGTAAACACGATGGTGTTTACTCATATTCCATCCAATATTTTATTAATAATACTTGCATTTGCTCCCACATTCTCAATTGCCATTTCTATATACTTTGCAAGGATGAGTATCTCTCAGATGGATGTGCCAACTAGGCAGTCATACCTTATGGGAGTAGTACATGAAAATGAGAGAATTCAAGCCGCTGCAATGACAAATACATCAAGAAATATTGCTCAAGCAGTAAGCCCTTCCCTTAGTGGAATTATAATTCAGGCACTCTCACTTTCTGCACCATTTGTCTTTGGGGGAGTCTTAAAAATTGTATATGATGTAGGACTGTTTTTTAGTTTTAGAAAGATAAAGCCACCTGAAGAATTATAGTTCTACCTAGATTTTTCAAGATAAGATAAAATTCCAGTGTAATCTATATCTCCAAGTCCTTCCTTGATTGCTTTTTGATAAATTTCATTTGCAAGTTTGGACATTGGCATATTTGCTCCAAATTCTTTTGCAGTATAACTGATTTCATCAAGATCTTTTTGCATCATTTTAAGAAAGAAACTAGGTTCAAAATTTCCATTTGCCATTTTGGGTCCCTTGTTGATACTCATTCCTGTCTTAAAATATGTCGAATTTAGAACCTCAAGAAATATCATGGGGTCAAGCCCCGATTTTTTTGCAAGTATGATTCCTTCAGATAATGCAAGGGCAAGAATTGCAATCTGTGAATTCATTACAAGCTTCATTGCATGTCCAGAACCGTTCTCTCCCAAAAGAAATGTTTTCTCTCCAATTAAATCAAAAACTTTTTTGCATTTTTCATAAATCTCTTTTTTACCTCCTACCATTACAATCATCTGACCTTTTTCAGCCAAACTTGGTCCTCCCATTACGGGGGTATCAATCATTGAAATTCCCTCATCTGAAAATTTCTTAGCGATGCTTCTTGATGAGATGGGACTGATTGTACTCATGTCTGCAACAATTAATCCATCATGTTTTCCATGGATTATCCCGTTATCTCCAAAAGCCATTTGTTCTATAACTGAAGCATCTTTTAGTATGGTTATGACTAATTCACATTTACTTGCAAGTTCTTTCGGCGAGTCTACAACTTCAATTCCAAAATTTTTTAAAGATTCTGCTTTTTGTCTAGTTCTATTATATGCTGAAATTTTATGACCTGATGAGGCCAAACGCTTTGCTATGGCACTTCCAAGAAGACCAGTACCTATTATTCCAACATTCATCACAAGGTGATTTCTTTGATGGTATTTTTTTCTATTGGCATGAAAATGAGCGCAAATGATATCTCTGGGACTAGAGATGATTAATTGTGGAAAAAATTAGAGCATGTCCAATATGTCCAAATTGTGGTTCAAAGAAGTTTGATAGGATTCCTTCCGATGAAACAATCGTAAAATGCGTAAACTGTGGAAAACAGATAGTGCTCTAACAGTCTGCTAATTTTGTCCAATATCTGATTCTACCGTAAATTTATTGCCTGCTTTTGAATAATTGTAAGTTTTTATTTCCTTGATTTCCAGTGTCCGTCATGGCTAAAAGTTGGAAAGATGCAGATGTAAATTTAGATCTTGTAAAAAATCAAACAATTGCAGTAATTGGCTATGGTATTCAAGGACATGCCCAGGCAAATAATCTCAAGGATTCTGGTCTCAAGGTTATTGTTGGCTTGCAAGAATCCGGTGCAAGCTGGAAAAAAGCCCAGCAGGATGGTCATCAAGTAATGTCTATTCCACAGGCGTGTGAAAAAGCAGACATTATTCATATTTTGATTCCAGACATGGTCCAGTCAAAGGTCTACAAAGATCTAATTGAGCCAAACTTGAAGGCAGGAAAAGCATTATCATTTTCTCATGCAGCTGCAATTCATTGGGGCTGGATACATGCACCAAAAGATGTGGATGTAATTATGGTTGCGCCAAAGGGACCTGGTTCCAAAGTTCGTGAAACATATCAACAAGGATTTGGAACTCCATCAATTGTTGCAGTATTTCAGGATTATACCAAGAAAGCTTGGGAGCGAACACTTGGAATTGCAAAGGGTCTTGGTAGTACAAGAGCTGGTGTTATTGAAACTACATTCAAAGAAGAAGTGGAAACTGATTGGTTTGGAGAACAAGTAGACCTCTGTGGCGGTTCTGCATCCATGGTAATGAATGCATTTGAGACTTTGGTAGAAGCGGGATATCAGCCAGAGATTGCATATTTTGAGGTTCTACATGAATTGAAATTGATAGTAGATATGATTCAAAGATATGGCATTGCAGGAATGTACCGAAGAGTAAGTGAGACTGCACGATATGGTGGGCTGACAAGAGGCCCCATGGTTATGGATAAAGATGTTAAAGAAAAGATGAAGAAAGCATTGAAGATGATTCAGGATGGAACGTTTAACCAAGAATGGATCTCTGATTATCAAAAGAATGGTAAGAACTCATTTGACAAATACATGCAACAGATAGATGCACATCAAATAGAAAAAGTAGGAAAGAACATGAGAAAGATGATGTGGCCTGACTCTACTGAATAAAATTACTTTTTCTTTATTAAATTGGTCTGAATAAAATCAATTATTGCTGAAAGTGGAGTTCCTGGACCAAAATTTCCTAATACTCCGCCTTTCTCAAGTTGTGACTTGTCATCTTCTGGAATAACTCCTCCGCCTATTACTAGAACATCCTTGATGCCTTTGTCCTTGATTGCCTTGGCTACTCTTGGAAATAATGTAAGATGAGCTCCATTTAGAAGACTGAGTGCTACAACGTCAATGTCTTCATCTTCAACTATTTGGGCAATTCTTTCAGGAGTTGCAAATAATCCTGAATAGATTACTTCCATTCCTGCATCTCTAAACGCTCTGCATAAGACAAGAGCTCCTCTATCATGACCGTCAAGACCTAACTTTGAGACTAGGATTCTGATCCTCTTTGTCTGGGCCTTTTGTGACATGTACTTTCAATTATGGTTTTGGCTTTTAAAAGGTTTATTTGAGAAGATTAAAAACCTCTGATACTTTCGTGTTTAAAGTCTCTAAAATCTGAGTCACTCATTTGTTTATTATTGCCATGAAATGGGTCGTATCTTTACCCGCTGCAAAATCTAGTAACTCTTTTGTAACTTCTTTTCTTAACGCTGTCTGACTTTTACCATATGTTTTACTCAAGATTTTTTTTAGAACTTCTGGCTTGTGATAACTATCTGAAAAAACAAGACCTTCTTTTTGTAGTTTTTTAGACACCTTGTCATAGTATGATTTCCCAGTTTTGAGAAGCGCATTCTCAAGAATTAATCCAATTGCATGTTCAATTCGCTCACTATTTTCAAGTAATTTCTGATTCATGTAATGTGTCGTTATAAAGAGTATAAAAAAAGGTGTAAATGCAATACACACAAATCATAATTTTAACGGTCATGTTTTGTTCATTTTAGGCTAAGATCTCTCTTTAATATCGTACCTGGCATAACAACAAGATTTATTGTGTATTCCTTATCTGACTTTTCTATGGATATTGTAGCAGAACTCAAAAAAGGTAACCGAAGGGCAATTGCACGTGCAATATCTATTGTAGAAAATAACGAAAAAGATGCAAAGTTGATCATAAAAAAGATATTCAAAAGTTCTGGAGAATCTATGAAAATTGGAATTACAGGACCTGCTGGAGCAGGAAAAAGCACTCTGATTAACAGAACAAGTATTGAATTAAACAAACTTGGTTACAAGACTGCGGTTCTTGCAATCGATCCTACAAGTCACATAACAGGTGGTGCAATACTTGGTGACCGAGTAAGAATGACAGAATCAACTGATTCTGGAACATACATTAGAAGTATGGCTTCACGAGGAGCAACTGGGGCAATCTCATTATCACTTAGGAATAGTATTAGAATTTTAGAATATGCAGGATTTGATCCAATAATAATAGAGAGTGTTGGAGCAGGACAAACCGAAGTTGATATAGAAAAAGTTGTAGATATTACAGTCGTAGTCTTTAATCCAAATACTGGAGATAATATCCAGACCATAAAAGCTGGACTAACAGAAATTGGTGATGTATATTTGATAAACAAAAGTGATCTGCCAGGTTCCAATCAACTATTTGACTCTGTACGAGACTTTATTGGAATGTCCGAAAAGAATCCAGTTGTAATGCTAACTTCTGCAAAATCTAACAAGGGTGTTACTGATTTTGCTAGGAAATTGGAAGAATTGATGAAGACACGGAAAAAGACAAAAGTTAAGGAGGAAGAATCTAGACTTGATTCTGAACTAAGGGATATTGTTTTAAATAATGTCAAGTCTAAAGTTAGCACAATGCTTGATTCAAGTAAATCATATGCATCTTATCTTAAAAAAGTACAATCAAAGAAAATTGATCCGTTTGAAGCCGCAGATAAAATATCAAAGGGATTAATGTGATATGGTAAAAACAATAAAGACTGATTCTAATATTATTGTAAAACGATTCTATGATTCCAAGGTAAAACCAAAAAGTAAGACCGAAGAGCCAGGTAAACATCCGTACACCAGGGGAATTCATCCGGGAATGTACCGAGATAGATTGTGGACAATGCGACAATACACTGGTTTTGGAACTGCCGAGCAGACAAATCAAAGATTCAAGTATCTTCTTGAAAGGGGCCAAACAGGCCTTTCCATGGCGTTTGACTTGCCAACTCAGATAGGATATGATGCAGATGATTCTCATGCAGAAGGTGAGGTAGGTAAGGTGGGTGTATCAATTACATCGCTTAAAGACATGATGAAATGCTTTAACGGAATTCCACTTGACAAGGTTAGCACCTCGATGACAATAAACTCTACAGCTTCGACATTGCTTGCATTATACATTGCAGCAGGTGAATCACAAGGTGTAGACAGCAAACAACTCCGAGGTACAACTCAAAATGATATACTCAAAGAATACATTGCAAGAAATACGTACATCTATCCACCGCGTCCATCTATGAGATTGATTGGTGACATGATTGAATATTGCTCAAAGAAAGTTCCTCAGTGGTATCCGATATCAATATCTGGGTATCATATGCGTGAAGCGGGATGCAATGCAGTACAAGAAGTTGCATTTACACTTGCAAATGCAATAGAATACATCGAGACATGTGTTGACCGAGGATTGAAAATTGATTCATTTGCACCACGATTATCTTTCTTCTTTTGCTGTACTAGTGAATTCTTGGAAGAGATTGCAAAGTTCAGAGCTGCACGAAGAATTTATGCCAAGATACTAAAAGACAGATTCCACGCAAAAGACAAAAGATCTATTCAGCTAAAATTCCATGTCCAAACAAGTGGAGAATCTCTTACTGCACAACAGCCAGACAATAACATTGTTCGTGTTGCAATGCAATCCATGGCAGCTGTACTTGGTGGGTGCCAATCACTTCATACTAATTCAAAGGATGAAGCACTGGCTTTGCCTACAGAAGCAGCAGTCAAGATTGCTCTGAGAACTCAGCAGATAGTTGGACATGAAAGTGGAATTACAAAGACTGTAGACCCACTTGCCGGTTCATACTATGTAGAGCAACTGACTGATACTATAGAAGCAGAGGCAAACAAGTATCTGAAGAAAATTGACCGAATGGGAGGATCTCTTGTTGGAATTGAACGTGGATTCTTCCAATCTGAGATTAGACAAAATGCTTACCGTCTTAAGAAAGAGATTGACGGGGGGGAGAGAATTATAGTTGGTGTCAATAAATTCACAGACTCGACAAAAGACAAATCAGACATTATGAAAATAGATGATAGTATTCAAACACAACAAGTACAGCATCTAAAAGAATTACGTAGTACACGTGATAATGCCAAAGTTGAATCTGCGCTTGGAAAGATGAAGAATGCTGCATACAAGGATGAAAATCTAATGCCGTACATCTTGGATGCAGTAAAAAGTTATGCTACTTTGGGAGAGATTAGTAACACATTCAGAGAAGTCTTTGGAATTTATCAGCCAAAGGAGACATTCTAAAATGCGAATAGATCATGTTGCAATTGCAGTAAATAATCTAGATGACGCTGTAAAAGAATACCAAGCGGCACTTGGAATACACGAAGTAGAATTTGAGACAGTAGAAACAGAAGGAGTCAGGGTAGCAATTCTTCATCTTGACAATTCTAGAATTGAATTGATGGAGGCAACCAAGGAGACAAGTCCAATTAAAAAATTCCTTGCAACTAAGGGGGAAGGGTTGCACCACATTGCACTTGAAACTGATGGTATTGACGGCGAAGTAAACAGAATGAAAGAGTGTGGAATAAAATTTTTGGGAGATGTAAGGCCAGGTTCAAGAGGAACTAAAATAACATTCATCCATCCAAAATCATTACACGGTGTATTAGCAGAGCTTTGCTCTCATCCACAATAATGCCTTAATCTACAAGCTTTAGAGTATCTGATGCAGTAATTATTCCTACAATCTTACTTTGTTTTGACACCAGAACACATTTTGAATATCTGATTAATGATACGAGTGTCTTGACTGGAGTGTTATGGTCTACAATCGGAGGTCGTGCATCCATTATCTCAGCTAGTTTGATCTTTTTTCGTTCAGTCTCATCACTATCTAAAATATGTCTTACAATGCCGTCTTCTGTAATGACGCCTACTACTTCAGGTCCATCAAAGATTGGTATCTGACTAATTGATAACTCTTGCATCTTTTTTATTGCATCCTGCAATGAATCATTTGCTTTGAGTTTGGCAATATCTTTACTACAAATATCTCCTGCCTTTGTTGATGATTGACTATCAAGTGACCACAACACTTCAAATATTTTTCTTGCAGTAGAATAACTTGGCTGGCATCTTCCAGACTCGATTTGATTTATCATTGATGTACTAACTCCTGTTAGAGACGCAAGTTTTTGCTGAGTCAGCCCAATCTTCATTCTACCTTGCTTTATTGATTCAAGTCTTGGAAGCATTATGCGAATAAAATATCTGATTCAATATTTCAGTGTTCTTTAATGGATGAATATGTGTACAAGAAAAAAATTGTATAAGGGCTACTTTACGCCCGCCTTTCGTCCGAATTTTGCTATCATGAAGATTACTAGAGCAATTATACTAAAATCAATTATTGCACCTATGAAATCTCCTATTCCGAAATTCATACCATGTCCTACTGGTATGGTTATCATACCTTTTCGCCAATCTCCGCCAGGAATGATCGCTCCCGGAATTGGCATGATGATATCTTGGACTAGAGCTGAAACCAGCTTTCCAATTGCACCTCCCATGATGAAACCAATTGCTAACCCCAAAACTCCAGCTTTGCCAATAAAGTCTCTAAATTCTGCAATGATGCCTTTTGGCTCTGGTGCAGGAGGGGCAGGTTTTGGTGTAACTGCTTCTCTGATCTTCTTTAGCTCTTCAAGTATGTCATTTTCTAAGACCATGCATTACAATTGCTAGTACGGGTATATTCATCTATATAAAAAAACAAATCATTTTCTGGTAAATGCCATTGCAAATTCTTCTATTGTTTTTTCCCAATTCTTGGCCTTTACTATTCCACTTGCAACAAGTATGCCTTTTGCACCAAGCTCCAGCGCTCTTGATACATCTTGGCCTGAAACAATTCCTGCCCCACATAATAGTTGGGTAGAATTATTTGCTTTCTTTACTGCCTTGACTGACTCTGTGATGATTTCAGGTTTTTCTTTAGAGACTGCCTTTCCACTACCTATGAGCTCTGGCGGTTCTATTGCAATAAAGTCAGGATTTAGTTTAGCATACATCCATGCCTCATTTACATCTTGGACACACACAACTGATGTCATATTTAATTCTCTTAGTCTTACAACTAGATCTTCAATTTCATTTGATGGTATACGATGTTCACTATGATTTATCAGAGAACCTGCAACTCTTGATTTTTTTACAATCTCGGGAATGACAAATCCTGTTGTACTGCCTGCTTTTGAATTATCGAGATGTTGAGCAAATACGTCTGAGGAAACTCTGGTAACTTCTGACATGAGGTGTTGAGGAGGACATACTGGAATTCTTAATTTGTATTTTCTTGCAATCTTTGAAGCACTCTTTGCTAAACGCAGAGATTTTGAACCTGCAATCTCATCATAATTTTTAAAATTGATAATAAACAAATTATTTTCAAAAAAATCTTACAGTTCCCCATATATCAAGAGATCTTAGAAAATTATTATACTGACTATACATTAAATGTTCTATGCCATTATCGGAAAGGACACTTGTTTTACTAAATCCCCTCAAATCTATTGATGATAATAAAATCATTGGAAGGGAGCAGGTTGATTTGATTCGGGATATATTCAAAAAAATTCTATCAAGTGGTGATAGTTACAAAATCCATGAGATAGAAAATTGGCTTGATAATGGGCAAAAAATCAACCCTTCAATTGCTGAAAGGATTCTAAATGTGGCACATTATCAAAAAGCAAAATTTGATGCTAACAATCCATTAAAAATGGCAGATGATAGTTGTGGCTGCGGCGGAGATTGTTAATTACTTCTTAATTCCAAGTGTTCTATTCTTTAGTCTAAGGTATATGTTGTGACACTTTCTACACCTTGTTGCACTAATTGGGTTTTTGGCGCCACATGAAAAACAGACTTTAAAGTGAAGCCTAGCCTTCTGTGCTATAGCTTTTTTTAGTGGATCGGTGATAGGCATTTTCTATTTCTCCATTTTCCTGCTATTTGATTCTACCTTTTCCAAGCTTTCCTGCAAGAAGCATGGGTATCTCGGCAGGTCTCTTGGCAACTGGTACATTTGCCTTGGTGTACATGGATACTTTGGATTCTGCAGAACCGTAATTTCCGTATACTATGGCACCTGCATGACCCATTCTCTTTTCTTTTGGCGCTGCTCTTCCAGCAATATATGCGACCACTGGTTTGTCAAATTTAGTATCAATGATATGCTGTGCTAGCATCTCTTCTGCATCTCCTCCAATTTCTCCAACTACAATAACTCCGTCTATGTTTGCACTGTTTCTTATGGTATCAAATGCTTCAATTAACGGAGTTCCATTGATTGGATCTCCTCCAATTCCCAAGCATATGCTTTGGCCAAAATTTGCAACTGAAAGATTATGTGACGACTCGTACATCAGAGTTCCACTTCTGGATATGACTGCAATTCTACCTGGCTTGAAAGGAGACGCTGGCATGATTCCTATTTTCATTATCCCTGGAATGATAATTCCTGGTGTATTTGGACCAATTACTATGGCGTCTTTTTTCTTTGCCAGTTCTACTATTACTAGTGCGTCTTTTACAGGGACATGTTCTGGTATTGCAATTAGTAATTTGATTCCTGCCTCTAATGCATCCTTTGCGGCAGAAAGAAAGAATTTTGCTGGTACAAATATTATTGAAATCTTGGCACCAGTTGCACCAACAGCTTCGTTCATTGTTTCATAAATTGGCACTTCTTCCAATTTTTGTCCACCTTTACCTGGAGTTACTCCAGCTACAATGTTTGTACCATAAGCTAACATTTGCTGTGTATGAAACGCACCAAACTTGCCTGTAATTCCTTGTACTATGACAGATTTTTTTTGGTAATCCTTGTCACCCTCTTTTCCAATTAATATTTCGTAAAGATCAACCATTTTTATTCATCTCAATTACTGCTGCATTTATTGCTTCTTCAATTGTGTCAAACATCTTTGTTCTAGAACCTTTTAGCAATTCTTTTGACTTGTCTGCCTCTGCACCTGACATTCTTGCAAATACTGGAAGATCAATTACCTTATCTTCATATGCTTTGATAAATGCCATTGCAACTGTTGTTGTCTTGACAATTCCACCGTAGAGATTTACTAGAATTCCTTTTACCTTTTTCATTTTACTAATCAGAGTTAGTGCTTCGTATACTGTCTCCGTAGTTGCACCACCTCCTACATCCAAAAAGCAAGCAGGTTTTCCTCCATTATCTGATAACATGTCTAGGGTGGACATTACTAGGCCTGCTCCGTTTCCTACCACTGCAATATTTCCATCAAGTTCCACAAGTGAAAACCCACTTTTTTCTGCCCTTTCTTCAAGTTCTGATACTTCTTGAAACTTGCGTAATTCATCGTGTCTGAACATTGCATTGTCATCTATGATGACTTTGCCATCTAGTGCCACAACTGAATCATCACCTAGTATTGCAAGAGGATTAATCTCTGCAAGCTCTGCTTCTTTTTCTACTGTGATTTTTGCTAATTTTTGTAAAATATCGATAAACTGGGTCAAGGCCTTGTCTTTTAATCCCATCTGCTTTCCTACTTCTTCTGCAGTCTTTGCATCAACATTTCCTAGTCCTACTTCGTGTATTATCTGATTTTTAACAGATTCAATTTCAACACCGCCCTCTGCAGATGCTATTATTGTATAACATCTCTTACCTCGATTCAAAAACAATGAAAGATAAAGTTCTTTTTTGATATCTGCCATTTTTTCAAGTAAAATTGCTTTTGTCTTTTCTCCCTTGACAACCTTTTGCATAATATCTGGATATTTTAGCTCAAACTCGTCTGCATTTTGGCATTTCTGAATTGCTCCAGCCTTTCCTCTTCCTCCTACTGCCATCTGAGCTTTAATTACAAACGGAAATCCTAATACTGCTGCATCCTTTCTGCCTTGTTCGATGTCTATAGATGTGAGTCCTTTTGGAATTGGGATTCCATAGTCTGCAAACAATGACTTTGCTTGATACTCTAATAGACGCATTGTGATTTTTCATTTTTATGGTCTTTATAATCTGTTTGATGTCTTTGTTATTGATTAAATCATTATTTACTGTTAAATTAATTTCTGATCGCAAATTTACCATTTTGTTTCTTACACTATATTTACAAATTTCCTAGTGGTAACTGGTAGAAAATCTTCTCTGTCTATCTGAATTGCTCTTCTAGTAGATCCACACATTGTAGGAACAAATCTTTGCTCTTTCGCATGAGCCAGTTGGGAAATTCATCCAGTGTAAATACAAACTGCTGCTGAAAGCTTGGAACTACCCCTCCTCCAGATGTGATTACCTGTACGACGACATATCCATCTGTTATGGTACATACTGTCTCGTGATATGCCTCATCTTCTTCCTCCAGCGTATTTCGATACAACACAAGAGGAGTTTTGGTCTTTGTAACGTGAGAGGATGCTTTTTTTAATAAAACCGCAAAATGTGATATGAGCCAACCGTCTAGAGTTATCTGTTTTGCCATGTAATACTATGTAATTTTTTATTATTTAATTCAATGGATGAATCACTACTCAACTGAGATTCGAATCTTTTGACCATCTAGATCCTCATCTTTGTAATTTTTGGCCTTGTCATCAAATTCAATTCTTTTTACTCTAACTAGGAAAGAAAGTTCTGATTGTTTTTCTTTTGCCATCTCAAGTGACTCTTCGTCCAGGCCCAAAACATATGCTGCTTCTAATACATCAGTTGGGGTGTATCCTCTCTCTTTTCTTAATACTTGTAATCTTCTTGCAATGTCACGTATCAAACCCCTTGCCAGCATTTCATGGTTTCTGGTTGTACTGATGAACACCACAAGTGAATCACGATTTGACATTGCAAAGCCATCTTTTTCAGAATATCCTACTATGAAATCTTCTTTAGATAATTCGATTTTATTGTCTCCAAGATCAAAAGTAAACATTCCATTTTTCAAAAGACTATTCACAATTAGACTTGGGTCGGTCTGGGAAAACTTGTCTAACAGTCTTCCCATGTCTTGTTTTGCCTTGGGTCCAATTTTTTTCCTCTCTAGTTCTACTTTTGGAATTATTGGTAGTCCTGCATTTAATAGGTTTGATACAAGATCAAGTCCTTCTGATTTTTCTAGTTCGATAATGTTGTACTTTTCTACGTTGAGTTGTGAAAGCAATAATTCTGAGAGTGTCTCTAGCTTTGCCTTTTGAGTTGGTTCTACACAAATTATTGCATCATCTAGTGGCCATCTTCTCTTGAGTTTGCCCTTCATTCTAGCAGCTGCAGAAACTGAGACTGTCTCTTTCATCAAATCAAATGCTTCTTCGACTTTGTCATTTGTAAGAGAATCTTGTGCTGATGGAAAGTCTTCTAAAAGTATGTTATTTTTCTCTGCAAACATTGTACTGTACAGGTACTGGGTTGTAAAGGGGCATATTGGATGTAATAATATGTCCAAGTTTTGTAATATATCTGCAAGTGTTGCATAGATTGCAAATCTTCTATCCTTTTGAGAGTCATCTTCTGCCCATAACTCTTCACGGGTAATTGGAATGTATACTTGACTTACTGAATTTATGAGATAATCATCAATTGCTCTTGCAGCTTCATGAAATCTACATTTATCATATGATTCAATTGTTGAAGAAAATAATTTTTGAAGTTTTGATAAAACCCAAATCTCCGATTCTTTTAAGAGATTTTTGTCTTTTGCCCACTGTACATTGTGAGTTTTATCATACTTGTCGTATTCACTATTTTGTTTAAAGTATAGATGAAGATGATACAAAGTACTTAGAATCTGGTATGGTCTTGATACAAGCTCATCTGTACTGAAATTAATTGGCTCGATTGGACTTGACTTCCACATAAAGTATAATCTTATCAGGTCAACAGAATATTTTCCAAGTAGTTCTGCTGCATCCATTACGTTTCCTTTACTTTTACTCATCTTGTTTCCGTTTGCATCAAGTACATGACCTTGAAACAAAAATGACTTGAATGGAGCAATTGGCGCATTATTGAAAATTACATTTTCTATTAGCATTGTATATGCCCATCCTCTTGTCTGGTCTATTCCTTCTGTTAGGAAAAGTGCTGGGATTAGTTCGTTATATTCTGAATCTGTAAGCGAGGCATAAGGTGCAGCTCCGCTGTTGTGCCATGTATCTAAAACAAACTGTTCTCTTTCCATTTTATTTCCACATTTTTCACATTTTATGACAATGTTGTCTATCCATGGTTTGTGAAGTTCAAAATTTGGCCCATCTGGAAGTTCAGACGCCGTCTTGACAATTTCATCTCTTGAAAAGAACCATTTGTTGTGATGGCATTTTTTACAATTCCATAAGGGTAAAGGACATCCCCATGTACGCTCCCTTGAAATGCACCAAGGATGCTTGTCTTTTATTATCTCCAAAAATCTATTGCGTGGTGGCTCAA
>JARLFW010000052.1 GCA_031296345.1 Nitrosotalea sp.
AAAATGTATTTTGTAATTTTTCTCTCTACAGGTGCATCAGAAAGAAAATTTTCATAGACATCCTCAACA
This sequence comes from Nitrosotalea sp., assembly GCA_031296345.1. Classification (GTDB taxonomy): domain Archaea; phylum Thermoproteota; class Nitrososphaeria; order Nitrososphaerales; family Nitrosopumilaceae; genus Nitrosotalea. Next base: position 70 of record JARLFW010000052.1, read on the forward strand.
TTGTGCACATTTGCTTTCTTTGGTTTTTTTGAGTAGAGTATTCCTCCTGAGACACTCTTTGAACCAACCTTACTGCCTGATTCCAAAAGAATAGCTTGTTTGCCTCGGTTTGACAACTGCTTCAGAGCTGCAAGTCCAGAAGAGCCTCCACCAACAATTACAACATCATACTTTTCCAATATCTATCACCTATGCTTGGACGACCTTTTTTTGTGTTTTAAGATTTTCAATCAATAGCGGAAGTACATCTTCCATTTTTCCTTTGATAAACATATCACATTCATCTTTTATTGGAGAATTCTCATCAGGATTTATTGCAAGAACAAATTCAGAATCTTTCATACCAGTAAGATGCTGTATTGCTCCACTAATACCCACTGCAATGTACAACTTTGGACTTACCTTTCTTCCACTACTGCCAATCACTCGGTCTGCAATAAAATATTTTGAATCAATTGTTTGATTGATTGAAATTGGCTTTTTTGATAACGGTAGAGAAATTCCAATCTCTGCATCTAACTCTGATGCAAGTTGTTCTATTAGTTTGACATTTTCTTCTGGAGATTCTTTTATTCCCCGACCAAAACTTACGATGGTTTTGCAGGCATCAAAATCAACTTCGCTTTTCATAATTTTACGATCAAGTATCTTAACCAACAGATCCTTTTGATCAAATTTTGGAGAATACTCGATAACCTTGCCAGTTCTGGTATGATCGGCTTGTTTGGTTTCAAAAACTCCAGGTATTATACTACATGCCTGTGGGTGGTAATCTCTCTCAATGGCAGGATTTCTATTATCAAGGCAGAGAATTGTAGTCCACAAAAAGCCTGAAAAATCAGGTCTATACATCTCAAGTGTTTTTTCATATATGAGAGGCTTGCCTGCTGTTTTAATCTGGTGGGTTAGCGGAAGATCCTCAATTACAAGTTTGTTAATATCTGATGCAAGACCAGAATCAAGCTCTGCCAATACAGTAGAAGAAATATGTCTTCCCACACTATCTGCTGCAAAGAACATGTAACGGGGCTTTTTGAAATTACCAACATCAACTGATTCAACTTTAGCTGCTACATCTTGGTCTGTTACAATCTGGGCAATCAACTTTGTATAAACGGTATTTCTTACATAACGCAACTCAGGATTATCTGCAAGTACTACAACATCTGCACCATGTTCAATAAGATCTTTTGAGATTGCCTTGACACCATCTCCTAGAAGCAGTGCAACAACTTTTTCGTTGGAAGAATATTTGATATTAAAATCATCCATAAGCCTTCTTGCTTCACAGAGCATCTCAAGACTTACTGGAACAAGTTTTCCTTCTTCTTGTTCCATTACAACATATAGATGTCTATAATCTCCGTCTGTCATTTTATCACCATCGTAGATAATGCTTGACGTAGCCTTGCAACAACTCTTACCATCTCTTCCTTGCTAGAACCATCAATCACTTCTGCCTGTCTACCAGCTTTTCCTTTTGGAATCTTTTCTACTTTGAATACAATAGTTGGAGAACCAGCTAGTCCTATGAGTTTTGGATCCGATCCAAGTTGTTCAGCATTGAAAACTTTTAGATATTGTTTGAAATTTTGTGCCCTATCATTTGCCTCTTTTTTATATTTTTCACAAGCTAGTCTTTGCGAAGCAGTATTGAATACAGGCTTGTATGAAGGATCAATTGCGATAAAGACTGGCAGTGGGGCTTCTACCTCTTCTATAATATCATAAAATCCCTGTAGTCTAACTGAGCGTTTGGCCCTTACAGTTCTTTTTTCCACATCTACTTCATAATCAATAACATTGCCAAGAAATGTAAACCCGAGTTTCCATGCAGTCTGCGGTCCAACTTGGCCAGTTTCTCCATCAGAAGCTCTGTGTCCTGAAAATACTATATCCATTTTTCCCTGCATCTTTAGAATTCCAGTCTTTAGTAATTCGGCGGTGCCAAGAGTATCGGCACCTGCAAAAATTCTATCGCTGAAAAGAAAAGTCTCGTCTGCATCAGATATCTGCTGTGCACTCTGAAGAATTAAATCTGCATTTGGAGGACCCATTGTTCCAATTGAAATATGTGCTCCGTATCGTACCTTTGAATAAAATGCAGCACTTGCAGCAAGTGCACTATGTGGACCCAAAATATTTTTAGTCTCTGCTCGATTAAGTGTTCCATCAGGATTGTAACTTACGTTTCCTTCCGAGAAATCTGGTTCTAACTTGACAATTACTGCAATATTAAGAGGTGTCAACATTTACCTTCTTTGATATGCAAGATGTGATTGAGTTTCTTGAGCACAACATAAAAATTAAAACGCTATAATTTATAGTTGCTTTAAAATATCAAGATGGAAACCTGATGAGCCAAGACAGTAAAGATCATGGGTTTTCACATATGGCATGTTTGTGTATAATGATATAATTTAAGATTGAAATAAAAAAAATTGTTTAAGCGTCTTTCAGCTTAAAAGCGTGCTGGGCGATGTTTTGGTAAACATTCTTTGCAATATACTGGTCTGCCTTCTGTTGGTTTGAAAGGAACCTGTGTTTCTTTTTTACAGTCTGCACATGTAGTAGGAAACATTTCTCTATCTATTGACGACATGGTCTTTGGTGTTAGCTACTTGGTATTAACTGTACATATGGAAATAGGCACTAAATATAGTACAAAAACAGCAGATCTTGGCATAATTTAGGCAGGTATTTTCAAAATAGAAAACACGAAGATAATACAGTCTAGGATTATAAAAAAATCATGAATGAAATAAAATGTAAGAGTGGTTTGATTAAAAAGGAAAGATCCCAAAAAAGATCTATAGTATGTGTAAAAGA
>JARLFW010000053.1 GCA_031296345.1 Nitrosotalea sp.
AAAAAGACCTAGTAATCCGTATTTTACAAAGAATGGATTTTCAAGTATGGGTCTTAGAAAATCAATCAGCACAAATTGGGTGGATCTCTTCCTTGTAATAGAGCTAACTGAATTTAAAATGTAATTATATCTGATCGGGTTCTTTTTTGTTTTTGTTCTTTGAATATAATGTGATATTTTCTTTCATGATGTATACAATTCTACTTGCAGGTATGACTTCAAAATTTTCTGACAGTCTTAGAAATTCTACAAGTGTTACCTTTTTTATCTCTCCGAGGTCTAGATATCCAACTGTGTATAATTCTGGATTGTCACTATACAAGGCCATGCTGAAAATTTCAGCAATCATACCTTTTCTTACCATGTGATTTTGATAATTCAAAACTATTTTAGTTAGCAGTTATTATGTCCACCATCATACGTGATTCTAGTGAAACCCAAGATCTTTGCTGTAGACATTGATGGAACTATAACTGATAACAAAGGTGGTAGGGTTGACCTTGATGCACTAGCTGCTCTTAGATATCTTGTAAAACTTGGACACAAGGTAATCTATGTGACTGGTCGTTCCTCAATTGAAGCATATGTTTTGTCAGTCTTTGGCGGTACTACACGAATTGCAGTAGGCGAAAATGGTGGAATTATTACTTCTGGCCCAAATGAGCATAAACTAATCGGAAATAAAGATGAGTGCATCAAAGCATTTGAATTTTTAAAAACAAAGATTCCAGAAGCAATAGAAAAACCAGTTTTTCCTCGCATTACTGAAGTTGTATTGGAAAGAAACTTTGATGTAAATCTGGGAAAGAAAATTTTTGCAGATAATGATTTTGATGTACAACTAACTGATAGCCAATATGCATATCATATCAACTCAAAAGGGGTCGATAAGGCAAATGGCTTTCTTGAGGTGATGAACATGTTTTCAGCAAAAAAAGAGGATGTAATTGCAATTGGAGATAGTGATACAGACATTCCATTGTTCAAATTGGCAGGTGTCAGTGTAGCTTTGGGAAATGCCCCCGAACATGTAAGGTCGCAGGCTACATTTTCTACAGAAGGACATGCCGGTGACGGTGTTATTGAGGCACTTGAAACAATTCAATTAAAGCTATTGACGGAATGATATCATGACACTGCGAATACTTTTTGATGAAATAAGATTGGGGGTAAAGGATGCATGTACTCGACTTGGATATTCTGAAACAGAATTTGATATATCTGAAGCATCAAGGCCTGAATTTGGAGATGTAAGTTGCAACATTGGGTTTTTGCTTGCAAAGGCGCTTAAAAAAAGACCGTTTGATATTGCACAAACACTTGCTGAAGAATACAAAAAGAATTCTACAAAATATGTGTCAAAAGTTTCTGCGCATAACTCGGGCTATCTTAATTTTGTTGCAAATTACCCTCTACTAATTCCTGAGGTGGTAAAATCTTCACTTCATGCTGATTATGGTAAAGTAAATCTTGGCAAGAATTCAAAGATGGTCGTAGAACATACTAGTGTAAATCCAAACAAGGCTCTTCACGTGGGCCATGTAAGAAATATAATAATTGGAGATACAATTTCAAGAATCCTTCACAAAGCATCCTATGATGTTAGCGTTCTAAATTATGTAGATGATTCTGGGCTACAGGTTGCAGATATTATTGTAGGTTTCAAGTATGGTGGATATTCTGACAAGACACCAGAGGGGCAAAAGTTTGATCACTATTGTGGGGATATTGTTTACGTCAGTATTACTGAAAGATATGAAACTGACAAGCATCTTGTAGAATTAAGATCCGACGTTCTCAAGGAACTCGAAGAAGGTACGTCTGAGATAGCAAAATTTGGTGATGATATAACAAGACGAGTTCTTGATGAACAGCTTAAAACTTGCTGGCGTCTTGGTGCTACATATGACTGTCTCAACTTTGAATCTCAGATAGTTCGCTCTAATCTCTGGGCTGTTGCATTTGAAAAAATGAAATCGATGGGAATTACAACATTGGAAAATGAAGGTAAAAACATGGGATGTTGGGTGATAAAGGCAGAATCTGAAGAAGATAAGGTACTTGTACGAAGTAATGGTACTGCTACTTATGTTGCAAAAGATATTCCGTATGCCGCATGGAAACTTGGAATTTTAGAAGATCCGTTTCACTACAAGCATTATACTGTACAAAAAACAGGGCGAGTGCTATGGCAGACTGTTCTTGATGACAAGGAAACAAAATTAAATTTCAGAGGCGATACTGTGATCACAGTTATAGACTCTAGACAATCACGATTGCAGAAAATTATCACAAAAATAATGTCTGATTTTAAATCAAAACCCGACTCTTACATCCATTTAGGTTATGAATCAGTAACTCTTAGTCCCGATACTGCAAAGACTCTGGACCTTGATACTGGTGGCAAGTCTGTACAAATGTCTGGAAGAAAAGGACTCTATGTTAGTGCAGATTATGTCTTGGATGTTTTAAGTTCAAGAACGTTTGAAGAGGCAAAGAAAAGAAATCAGGAATTGGATGAAATATCTCTAGTCAAGATATCTGAGCAAGTTGCAATTGGTGCTCTACGTTATACTATGATAAAGCAGGATCTTGACAAAATTATTACATTTGATCTGACTGAATCTCTAAGCCTGGAAGGAGATACTGGACCGTATATCCAGTATGCATATGCCCGTGCAATGAGGATTGTAGAAAAAGCTGGAAGAGATCCTATCTTTGAAGCAAATCTTGATGAAATGCAGACAGTCTATGAGAAAGACTTGGTAAAAGTCATTGGCAAGTTTGACTTGCAAGTAGAAGATGCAGCAAAGAACCTATCTCCAAAAGTGATTGCCAAATATTGTTATCAACTTGCAGTCTCATTCAATACGTTCTATGAACACGTCAAGGTACTCACGGCAGAATCAGAATCACTGATTAACGCAAGACTTTGTTTGGTTTATTCGTTTAAAGAAACACTTGGTAAGGCGTTGGATCTTCTTGGAATTGATGCACCAAGTAGAATGTGAGATGAGATAGAATTGGTTTCGCCCAAAGCAACAATACCTGTAATTTTTGCAGCGATAGGTCTGATTTTTACAGTTTGGGGAATGTTTACAGTATCCCAGACTATGGTTTGGACAGGGGTAGGATTTTGGGTAGCGTCTGTTATATCTGGCAGATTATTCAAAAGAAAATCCAAAGCTAACCAAGAACCTCAAAAATAACTTGGAATGGTTGAGAAAATTTCTAGAGTGAAGCTATTTATCCACATTTGATTAGGTTGATTTGTGAAGAAAATAAAACAAAACGATAATGTATTGTTTTTTTATAATGATTCAAAAAAATGGCTGATGAGAGTTGCACCAAAACAAAAATTTCATACTCATGTCGGAATAATAGATCATAAAAAAGTTATAGGAAAACCATTTGGTACCGCAATCAAGACTAACAAAGGCAAGATAATCTTTGCACTAGAACCTACCATCTATGACTATGTATTGAAAAGTCAGCGCAGTACTCAGATTGTTTATCCCAAGGATCTTGGATATATTGCAGCAAGAATTGGACTACAGAGTGGTCAAAAGATAGTAGAGATTGGCACAGGAAGTGGCTCTTTTACAACATTTCTTGCAAGTATTGTAAAACCAAAAGGTCATGTTTACACTTATGATGTAGATGAAAATTTTATGGCAATTGCAAGAAAAAATATCGAAAAAGCAGGAGTTGCCAAGTATGTGACGATGACAAAACTGGACATAAAGACTGCCAAAAAAATGCCACAAAAAGATGTAGATGTAGTTATTGTTGATCTTGGAGACCCATGGGTGGTTGTTCCCCAAGCAAGAAAGATGCTAAAGGGCAGTGGAGCATTTGTCTCAATATGTCCTACCATGAATCAGCTAGAGAAACTGGCTTCCGCATTACGACAAAATGATTTCTTTGATATAGAATGTACAGAACAGATTGTGCGAACTATAGAAGCACGAGATGGCAAGACAAGACACTCGTTTAGAGCCATAGGGCATACCACATATGTTGCATTTGCAAGAAAAGTCATAACACCTGCAAGCTTCCGTAAGATATTGGCACCTATTGAACAGCCAGAAATTGAGACAGACGAAGTTGAATCTTCTGAAGACGAAAGTTTATCATCTCTTAAAAAATAAAACGACTGTTGGCAAAGATTCTACAATCTTCAATTGTTCAGAGTTTCATACCTGCACGAAAGACTTCATCTAGAAAAGGTGATAATGGTAAAGTCCTAGTCCTTGGAGGAAATTATCTCTATCACGGAGCACCAATATTGTCTTCTATTGCTGCATTAAGGGCAGGAACTGATTTGGTATACACATGTGTTCCAAAAATTAATGTAATGTCAACTCGTGCATATTCTCCAAATCTTATTGTTGTGCCATTAGTTGATGTCAAACTTACTAGGGGCTCAGTACAGAAATTACTTGGAATCATACCCAAAGAACTGGATTCTGCTACAATGGGAATGGGTCTTGGAATTCAAGACCGTGAAGCAATAAAAATTCTGATTCGTTCTCTTTTAGATAGAGCTGTTATGATCTCACTTGATGCAAGTTGTCTAGTGCCAGAAATTCTTCCAGATATTCAAGACAAAAAAGTAGTGGTTACTCCTCATGCTGGAGAGTTTAGGAGACTCTTTGGAGAGATGCCTCCAGATAATGTAAAACAGAGAACTGTCATGGTAGAAAAATATGCAAAAGACAATGGTGTAACCATATTGCTAAAAGGTCCCACAGATGTTGTGTCTGATGGAACTCAAACGTATCAAAACCCAAAAAATATTGCTGCTATGACCGTGGGAGGAACAGGGGATGTACTATCTGGTGTTGTAGCGGCAATGCTTGCAAAAAATAAAAATCCTGTACACGCAGCTTCTGCTGCAGTATTTGTTAATGGTAAGGCTGGATATTTAGCACAAAAAAAATATGGTCTGCATATTGTGGCCACAGATCTACTGGATTTTATACCATTTGCAATGAAACCATTTGATAAAGTGAAATAATTTATGCAAGAAAACTATGTTGACAAGAATTTTTCAAGTCTAGTTTCTGATTTACAAAAGCTAATACAACAACCAAGTGTTTCAGCAAAAAATTTAGGACTAGAAGAATGTGCTGGATTAATTGTTCAAATGATGAAAAAGTCTGGCATTCACGCAGAGACGCTTCGTATCAAAAAAGGAATTCCTCCTGCCATATATGGTGAGGTAAAATCAAAACAAAATCCTGACAAAACACTACTTTTCTACAATCATTATGATGTACAGCCTGAAGAACCACTTGAACTATGGGATGATAAACCGTTTAGTGGAAAAATAAAAGGAAACAAGATTTACGGAAGAGGTTCTGCTGATGACAAGGGCGAATTAATTACGAGAATAAAGGCTGTAGAGGCATTTCTAAAAACAACAGGTGATGTTCCATGCAACATTAAATTTTTCATCGAAGGCGAAGAAGAGATTGGAAGTGTGCACATTGAAGATTATCTGCAAAAATATGAAAAGAAATTATCCTGTAATGCAGTTATCTGGGAATTTGGCTATGTGGATGAAAAGAATAGACCAATAATCAGTCTTGGAATGAAGGGTCTACTCTATGTAGAATTGTCTAAAAGAGAATCAATACGTGATGCACATTCTAGCCTGGCAGTAATTATAGAAAATCCTGCTTGGAGACTAGTTGAAGCATTAAAGACGCTGCGTAATGTGGATGGTAAAATACTGATAAAAGATTGGTACAAAGAAGTCGACAAATTCACCAAGGAAGATCTTTTGATTATAAACTCTGAACCCTTTGATGAAAATTCATTCAAAAAAGAATACGGTATTAGAAAATTTGTCGGAAACAAAAAAGGTATGGCAATAAAAAAAGCACTTGTAGGAGAACCTACATGTAACATAGCAGGATTCACATCTGGCTATGAGGGACTTGGTGCAAAGACTGTCTTGCCTTCCAAGGCATTGGTAAAAATTGATTTTAGATTAATTCCTAAAATGGATCCACAAAAGCAGTTGCTTAGACTAAAGAAACATCTTAAAGAAAATGGATTTGCTGACATTGAAGTTAAACTAATTCATGGTGAGGCTGCAGCTAGAACCAAGATTTCTGATCCCTTTGTTAAGATTGTAAAAAAAGCAGCAGATGAATCATTTGGAACATCAATACTTAGTGTCTCCTCTGCCGGAACAGGTCCTATGTTTTCATTTGTTAAATTCTTAAAATCTCCATGCATTGCAATAGGGAGCACGTATGTTTTTTCACGAATTCATTCACCCAATGAATTTGCAAGGATTGACTTGTTGAGGAAAACTACAAAATGCATGTGCAAAATAATTCGAAATTTTGCATCGTAGTTAGGTTTCATGAAATTCTATTTTGAAAAGGTTGGAAATTATCTGATCTCTTGCCTCTGGATAATTGATCTGTGAATGATCATACAGAAAGGCCTTTATTGTGCTCATTTTGAAGTTCAAACATGGCTTACATGTACATGCCAGGAGCTACCGCAGTCGGCATTACTTATGATGGTGGCGTGGTAATGGCAAGTGAAAGAAGAATAGCTTATGGTAATTTTGTGGTAAGCAAGACTACAAAGAAAACATTCAAGATTACTGACTTTGTTGGCGCATGCTGTGCTGGAATGGTTGCAGATATGCAGGTTTTAGCAATGCAGATGAGAGCAATGACCAAGATTAGAAAGATGGAACTCAAACGTGAGATTCCTCCAAACTCAGTGGCAAAGATGATGTCTAGTTTGATGTACGAACGAAGATACTATCCACTAATGACCCAAGTCATAGTTGGAGGAGTAGACGATGAAGCGGTTATTTACACATTAGACCCACTAGGTTCTGTTTTACCTGATGACTATGCAGCAGTAGGAACTGGTGCAGAGATGGCACTTGGAGTCTTAGACCAAGAGTTCAAACCAAAGATGAGCGAACAGGATGCTGTAAAACTGGCAGTCAAATCTATAAAATCTGCAATAATGAGAGACAACGCAAGTGGTGACGGGATTG
>JARLFW010000054.1 GCA_031296345.1 Nitrosotalea sp.
ATGCCCTGGATCCCCTGTTAGTATTCTACTAGAAAATGGTATCTTGTTTTTCACGGCAAGTTTTTTTGCTTGTATGATAAATGATGGAGGTACATCCTCTTCTCCGAACTTTTGTTTGACGCCTGCTTTTTCAGAGAGTGTATGAATTACATGAATAACCACAAGTGATGCCTCATGTTCATTTGCAAGATGAACTGCAGTCTCTAAGGCTTTGAGTGAATTTTTTGAACCATCCAAGGGCACTAGAATCTTTTCAAATCGTTGTGTTACCATTTTGATATCTAAAAGATGCTGTATTGCCGGTTTGTTATATTCTGATCTATGATTTCTATTTTTGATATTATATTGATATGAAATTTTTGTATTGTTACATATTTGCGGATTATAATCTAAAAGACTAGACAGCTTTCATTCTTTTAAAAGAGTAAGTACCCAAGGCTCCTAGAGCACAACTATACAGTATCAGAACCATCAAGTCAAGACCTAGTCCATGACTTCCTATTCCTAATATGATATTTCGAAGCGCATCCACTGCATATGTTACAGGATCTATCGTTGTTAAAATTGAGAGCCATTGCGGTAGTTTGTCAATTGGAAATAATGCTCCACTAAGAAAGAACAATGGAAATACAACAAAGCTTACTATCATCTGAAATCCTTCAAGACTAGTCATGTAGCTTCCAAGAGTAAGGCCAAGAGATGTTAAAGCAAATGCCAAAAGCAGAACAATTACTATTGTTTGGATTAATGCAATTGGGCTAAACTGTACTCCTATGATTATACCCACTACAAGAAGTATTGATACCTGAATCAGAGAATTTGTCATGCCGCCAAATGTCTTTCCTGTAAAAATAGTAGATCTTGATACCGGTGCAACCATTACGCTTTTTAGAAAATCAAATTTTCTATCCCATATGATGTATGATCCAAAAAACACTGATGAAAAAACAACCGACATGCAAATTATTCCGGGAAATAGGAATTTTTGATAATCTATAGTATGCACTGTCATTGAAGTTGAAGAGCCAAATCCGCTGCCTATGACAAACAACCAAAGAAGTGGGGTAAAGGTTGATGCCACTAGCCTACTTTTTTCTCTAAAGAATACCTTGACTTCTCTTAACCAGAGAGCATAGATCTTATCAAAGTACACTCTAATGTTTGTCGTATTGGACATATCTCTCCATAAAACCGCCTTCGGCCTGTTGTTCTTTGATACTCCTTCCTGTTAATTTCAAAAAGACATCATTTAACGTAGGACTGCTTGCTTCAACAGATTCAACTTCGATGCACTTTAGAATTTCAGGAATATTCTTTTTTGCATCATCTACACTTAACAGCAGATATTCTCCGTCTGGATCAATTTTTCTAATAAATCCAAGATCTTTTAGAGCATCTATGTTGGAATCTTGTTTTTTTAGTTTTATTTTAACAACGTCTCCTCCTAACATGGATTTTAGATTAGCTGGAGTGTCAAGGGCAATAATTTTTCCTTTATCTATTATGCCAATTCTGTTACATAGTGTATCTGCCTCTTCCATGTAATGTGTTGTAAGAATTATCGCAAGTTTTTCTTGTTTTACAAGATTTTGTATATACTCCCACATTGTTTCTCTGCTTGAAGGATCAAGTCCTAGTGTGGGTTCATCTAGAAATAACACTCGAGGATTGTGAATTAGCCCTCGTGCTATTTCCAATCTTCTTCGCATTCCCCCCGAGTATTTTTTTACTTGATCATTTTTCCTTTCTGTCAAACCCACTAGTTCCAAGGCATCGCTGATGCGTTTTTCCCTAATGCCTGGGTCTACGCCATAAAGCAAGGCATGAATTTTGAGGTTTTCATATCCTGTAAGAAGGTCATCACTACTTGGCACCTGAAAAACAATCCCTATGCTAGAACGAACTTTTTCAGGATCCTTTAGTATGTCAAAACCATTGACTGTTGCAGAGCCTGAAGTTGGCTGGAGTAGAGTGGCAAGCATGTGAATTACTGTAGTCTTGCCCGCACCATTTGGCCCCAATAGACCAAAGACCTCGCTTTGTCCTATGTCCAAAGAGAGATTGTCAACAGCAATTAATTTTTCATAGCGTTTTGTCAAATTCTGAATATGTATCAAGTAATTCTTGCATAGATTATCCACTATATCTTGGAATTGATCTTATCTTTGATCCCCTTTTTTCATCATGTAGTTTGTTTGAGAATACCCATGAGGCAAAACGAGCGAACAAAACATCCGGGGTTTAAATTCTCGAATCTAATCATATAAAATCTCCATTATTCTAAAGAATGGCGCATGAAGAAAACAAAGCATTCCAAAGAGTTTATCCAGAAAAAATTTGACGAATTAATGAAAAAACGCAAGAAAGAGGAAGAAAAATAACTAGTGCAGTTATTTTATTTTTTTATTTTTTTAGATCCAATAAAATCTGTTAAACTCCAATTATTCTAAATATTTTGTAACAAGTTTTACAAGGCTAGGCTTTAATCTGGTAAATTGAGATACCATATAATGCCAATAGAAAAACTGGCCATGTTTGAAGGACAAAAATATCTATGTCTTGAAACGTACAAAAAGAATGGTCAGGGAGTTAAGACTCCAGTATGGTTTGTAATATCTGATGGAGTAATCTATATTGCAACGGCTGCGTCCTCTGGCAAGATTAAGAGATTAAACCATGACAAATCTGTGAAAATAGCGCCCTCTAATTACAAGGGAGACCCAAAAGGTATTTGGGTAGATGGCCAGGCGTTTTTTGGAAATGAGTCTGAATTAAATCTGACCATGTCATTACGCAATAAAAAATACGGACTAGTATCAAAGATAATTGGCATGTTTGTATCAAGAAGGGGGAAGATAGTGTCAATTGGAATTAAAATCTAGATGATATAGTTCATAACGGAACCATTTTTATAATTGCCAAATACAAAATTATTACATGTCCTCGTCTGAATCAAATTCTATTGGTTGTTCATTACTCATTGATCTAAAGGGCTGTCCAGAATTAAAAAAACTCAAGAATGGAACCCAGTATTTGGTAGATGTGGTAAATGATCCCAGTATACTATTCAAAGATTCGGTAGGAAATAAAAAAGAGATGAAGTTTAAAAAAAACTGTACTGTTACAATAACTCTAGAAAAAATTCTCTACAACCGTGATGATGTCACAATAAAATCCATCCAATGACAATGCTTATGGATGTCTTAGGATTGGTAGTGATATAGATGGAAAATCTACTTAATACAGAAGAGATAGACTGGCTAATCAAATTCTTGTCAGGAAAAGGTAGCAATGACGAAATAATTGAGAAGATAGTCAGGATTACTACAAAACTTGAGAAGATGAAACGAAGATAAAAATTTACATCTGGTAATTTAGATCTTAAAATTTCTCCAACGGTATTGAATCATCTGTTCTTCTTCGTATTGGCATAAAGTTTAATTCAACAACCAAAACAAAAACAAAACATGCGAATATTGCAGTTACACTGTGATTACGTAGAATATACTCCAGTTAAAAAAGAAATAAAATCTGCCGAAGAACTTGACCCTCAATCAAAACGCCTCGAAGAGGTGGTTGTTGCATTTGTGGCAGTAGAAGAGTCTGATAATACAGATGTTGCCAAGAGGGCAATTGGTGAAATTTCAGAATCCATGAAAAAAGTAGGCTGTGCCAAATTATTGTTATATCCTTATGCTCATTTGAGCTCAAAACTTGCATCTCCTACTACAGCTTTATTGTTACTCAAAGAGATGGAATCTAACGCACCAGGCCTTGAGGTACACCGAGCTCCATTTGGATGGACAAAATCATACAAGCTTCAAGTCAAGGGACATCCTCTGGCTGAAAACTCTAAAACGATAACAGCTGGCGAAGAAAAAGACTCGTCATCAAATGCACTAAAAGCAGAATCGAAGATACAATCATTTTGGCACATACTAACACCTGATGGACAATTACATGAAATTGAAAAATTCAACTTTGCAAAATATCCAAACCTTGAGGTGTTGGCAAAATATGAAGCGGCTAAAAAAAGAGCAGTAGACGAGCCTCCACCACATGTAAAATTGATGAAAAAATTAGCTATTGCAGATTATGAACCAGCATCAGACGCTGGCAATATGAGATTTTATCCAAATGGACGATTGATGAAATCACTAATTGAGAGATATGTCACAGACAAGGTAATGGAGTATGGTGGATTTGAAGTAGAGACTCCCATCATGTATGATTCCCATCATCCGAGTATGGAGAGTTATTTCCATAGATTTCCAGCACGACAGTACAGCATTGATTCGGAAGGCAAGCATCTGTTCTTACGATTTGCAGCATGTTTTGGTCAATTTCTTATGGCAAAAGACTTTCAGTTGTCATACAAGAACATGCCATTGAAATTATACGAGCTTACAAGATATAGTTTCAGAAGAGAACAGTCTGGAGAACTTGTAGGTCTTAGAAGACTGCGTGCATTTACAATGCCAGACTGTCATGCAATGTGTGTGGATATGAACCAGGCAAAAGAAGAATTTAGAAAAAGATTTGAACTGTC
>JARLFW010000055.1 GCA_031296345.1 Nitrosotalea sp.
ACTTTTTGCAAGGACCGTTTTAACATCAATACTATCTTTTCTTAGCAGTTCCCCTAACGCTCCAATACCTTCGATCTTTGCATTTTGAATCACTAGAAATTTTGACATGTAATCTGAAAATTGCTTAATACTATTCCTTGTAAATAAGTTTGTGAAAATCGAGGCGCAAGATGTATTCCAAGTCCAAGAATTTGTCCAGTCTCTAAATTCTGCTCATACTAGTATAGTAGTTGTTGAAGGAAAACGTGACGAAGACGCCTTGAAGAAATTAGGGTATAATGGAAAGATTTGCCAATTTCACAGCTTCAAGGGATTGGTGAAATTTGCAGACAGTATGCCCAAGTACAAGAACTTGATCCTACTACTAGATTCTGATAGGAAAGGAAGGTATCTCACAAAGAGGATAATTTCTCAGCTTCAGCACAGAGTTACAATCGATCTTTCATACAGAAAAGAACTGACCATTGTCACCAAAGGACGGGTCAAGAATGTAGAGGATCTCACCATGTATGCAATTCATGTTTGATCCATGGGAAAAACGAATAAGCACTTATATCGAACCGTTAAGAAAAATAATTGATCAAAAATTAAGAGGATAATGAATTGGTATACACAGGAATTGTCAAGTATCATGTTAAGCTCAGCTTCGAAGTCGACGGATTAGTTGAAAAAGCAGATATCATAGGCGCAATTTTTGGCCAGACAGAAGGTCTGCTTGGCCCGGAGATGAACCTGAACGAACTCCAGAAGATGTCGAAGGTAGGACGAATAGAGGTCAATACTACGGCATCGTCTACTCAAACAAAGGGAGATGCCTTGATTCCTATGAGTACTGATATCAATACCGCCGCACTAATTGCAGCTGCAATAGAGAGTATAGATAAAGTTGGTCCATTCCAGGCTCATTTTAAATTGGATGCTATTGATGATGTTAGAACTGCCAAGAAAAAAGAGATTGTAGATAGAGCAAAGGACATCGTCCAAAAGTGGTCTACAAAGACAATCAGTGAAGGTGAAGAGATGCTCAAAGATGTATCTGATATTGGTTCTGCTGGAAAGATTGCTGCATTTGGAAGAGAAAAACTTGCATGTGGTTCTGGAGTATTTGATTCACCATGGATAATTCTTGTAGAGGGCAGAGCAGATGTGATAAATCTACTAAGAGCCGGTTTTGATAACGCACTTGCAATAGAGGGTGCAAGAATTGATGAATCGATAAAATCACTTTGTGATTCTAAATCCAAGGTAGTTGCATTTCTTGATGGAGATAGAGCTGGCGGATTTATTCTAAAAGAGCTAAAATCTCTTGTTACCGTAGATGTTGTACTTAGAGCACCGGAAGGTGTAGAGGTTGAAGAATTGACTCCTATACAGATTGCAGAAATTCTAAAAGATACTGCAGAAGACATGAAAAAGGAGACTGCAAAGCCCGCACTCAAGGATGAAAAAGATGCACCAATTGCTGATATTGTAAAAAAGATCTATTCAGAACTCAATGAATCACTAGAAGCGATTGCACTTGATGATGGTACAAACCAAGTCTTCAAGGTGCCAGTAAGTGAAGTTGTAGGAAAACTTGCTGCAGGATCTGGAATAAAATATCTAATACTTGACGGAATTATTACACAAAGACTAGTAGACTCTGCAAAACAAGCTGGAATTGGGTATCTAATTGGCCATAGAATGGCTAATCTAAAATCCACTGATGGATTGATACTCAAAACATTTACAGAGCTTGGTGTTGCATAAAATTAATGTCAGAACTAAAGATTCAACACATTCTAACTCTTGCAGAACTTTTTACCAAAGGTGCACGATATAATTTTGTTCCAATAACTACATCTTCTTTAGGAAAAAGTATTCGTAAATCCCAGCAAGCTGCATCAAAACATCTCATGGAGCTTGAGGCAAATGGCTATGTGGAAAGATTGCGTAGTGGCCAAAAGGTATCTGTTAGAATAACAACCAAAGGTCATGCCGAGATGATAAAAATATTTTCTGTACTAAAATCCAGCCTTGAATCAATTCCTGCATATCTTGAATTCAAGGGAACTAT
This sequence comes from Nitrosotalea sp., assembly GCA_031296345.1. GTDB lineage: Archaea > Thermoproteota > Nitrososphaeria > Nitrososphaerales > Nitrosopumilaceae > Nitrosotalea. The sequence goes on from JARLFW010000055.1 coordinate 2,057, forward strand.
CAGCTCTGGAATGGGTGAAGGGGCATACTATATGTCAATGAAAGGATATACAAAACAATTCAAGACAAATCTTGGATACATTCCATTTCCAGGAACTCTGAATGTTAAACTAAAAGACAAGGAATCAATCGAGGCAAAACGCTCTCTTGATGCGTACAATGCAATAATGGTTGATGGTTTCTCAGATGGAAAGAGAACATATGGCTGGGTAAAATGTTATCCTGCCAAAGTTAACAACATTGATGTCGCACTTATTTTATTGGAGCGCACCCATCATGATGATTCTATCATAGAACTAATCTCAAAGGCAAATATCAAAAAGGTAACAAAACTTTCTACTGGTTCTAAAATATCAATACGAGTTCCAGTAAGTATGAAATCTAATCGAGATTAAATTCCATAAATTGACTTGCCATAATCATTTTCTATTTTAGAACTCTTGATGTCAGGTATTGGTGATTGTAATCTAGCAATTGATACATTGATTCCTATCTTTTTGCAACCATCCACGATAAACTTTTCCTGATGGACTTGGTCATATCCAAGTGCTATGATATTTGGCCTGATTGTCTCAACTGACTTGAAGATATCTCCCTCATATCCCACTACTGCATAGTCTACCATTGCAAGTGCTTTGACCAGATCTCTGCGAAGCTCCATGTTGTGTAGTGGAATTCTATTCTTCATTTTTTGCGCCGTCTTGTCTGTTGCAATTACTACAACTAGCACATTGCCAAGATCTTTTGCTGCCTTTAGTGTATGAATGTGTCCTGGGTGGATGATGTCGAAAACTCCGCCTGCTAGAACTATTCGTAATGCATTTCTTCCAAGCTCTGTGAGATTTTTTCTGTCATTTTCAATAAACCCATTATCTGAAAGATATGTAATTCGCTCTTCGATATATTCTGGATTGATGGCAAGTTTTTTTCGTATAATATCAATGGTGGCCTCGCCTGAAAGTGCTGATACAAAAAAGGCCGCGATTATTTCTTTATCAAATGCATCCAAATCTATCACTAAAGCGAAACTATTACAATTTGATTTATCTATAAACTCTATGCCCAGGGATCAATGCCTTTTGAGAGGCGTAGGGCATCCATTAGACCCTCAGCGTATCCAATACTCAGCACTGCAAGTTCTTCCTTTCCTTCCTTTTGGAATTTCTCTGCATCATCGATATACAACTGGGCATTTTCTATTACGGATTTGAGACCCTTGTCGTCTTTGAACATGCTTACAACTTGTTCAAGTGCCTTTCTTGCCTTTGGGATGTATTTTGATAGCATCTGGTCTGATATTTTTTGAATCTTTGACGAATTATCAAATGGCTCATCCAAACACTTTGAAAATATCTTGATTGCATCTTGCTCTGTAAAGTGTAGTCTTCCAGGAATTATGATGGTATGTGGTGGTTTGCCAAAGTCTGTTTTTAAAAGTGTAGATAATTTTCCAGATATTATTCCCTGACTCTTTGAGCCAACCCTTGATGCAACTATGGCAAATGTGGATTGGTCAATTACATTTCGTCTCTCACCGTCTTCTGATTTTAGCAAGCTAGTCAAGGCATCTTTTGGATCTAAAAAAAAGTTAGAACTGTTATCGTATTCTAAAATCAATAAACTGTGGCTTCCCTTTATCATGTTCTCATAAATTGTATAGTATACAGTACTCAGTGATGGCAACTCTCTCATTATAGTTACAGGCCTTCCAACCTTGTAATGGTGCAGTCCACATTCTCCAATTAGAGATGTAATTGCAGATGCACCATGGATTGTCTTTGTTTTGATTTTTTCTTGCTCTGCCCTTGTTCTTAGCTCTAGGTGAGTTGTTGCTACATATGGATCCCCATAAGCAAGTAGTACTACATTTTTCTTTTTAGCAAGTGCCAAAATTGCTTTACCATCTTCAACCATCCATCTTGGAGCAATAGTCAATTTTCCTCTGACTAGTTTTTTTATCTTTAACAATTCTGCTTTACCAATTGGACTTGTAAAAATTTCAAAGTATGTCATGTCTGCCTTTTTTAGAACCTGTATTGCATTTGCACTAATGCCATCTAGTCCTGATATGCCCAGTCCCACAAACCATAACATGAAACAAAACTCCGCTTGCTCTATATTTTGAGCTTCGTTTTAGGATTTAGCTAGAAGACTTTTTGAACTCGTGCAATCTTTTCAGATGCGATAACATCCTTTTGAAGACCTCGACACTTCTTAGAAATTCGTCAGTTGATACTCTTTCATCAATTGTATGAGATGCATGAGGATCTCCTGGACCATAAGTTACAACTGGAATGTTTAGTGAATTTCCTATAATGTTCATGTCTCCAGTACCTGTCTTTCGAATTAATTGTGGCCTTGCTTTTTCTACATCCATAATTCCAAGTGTTAGTGCTCTAACAAGTGGAGAATTGTGTGGTGCCTCAAATGGCTCTGTCTCATCAATTACAGAATAAAATGCATTGACTCCTTGTTTTTTTGCAATATCTTGAACTGTAGTTGCAATTCTTTCTCCAACCATTTTACAATTCATGTTTACAGGAATTCTGATATCCATTATTGCATCACATTCTAATGGTGTTACATTGTGACTAGTACCTCCTTTGATTTCAGTCAGAGATGAAGTAAGCATCATGCTCTTTGCCATGCCTTCTTGTTTTTCTTCCAATGATTTCTTTAGTGCAGCTGTAAAGATATATGATTCTTCAATTGCATTTTTTGCAAGCCATGGTGCACTAGCATGTGCACTGTCGCCTACATTTACCCTCAAGTTTATTGCAATTCTTCCCTTGTATGCAATTGTAATATTTTTAATTCCACTTGGCTCTCCAAATACTGCATAATCTATTGCTGGTTTTTGTTTCACCAAGCTCTTGATTCCTGTTGCATTTCCTTCTTCGTCTACCACTGCTGCAAATGTTATCGTTCCATTGTTCTCAGGCTGAACAGAAGATGTTGCAAGAAGCATTGCAATCAATGGTGCCTTGGCATCAGATGCACCCCTTCCATAAATAAATCCATTTTCACTTCTTACTTTTATTTTTCCTGGGACAGTATCCATGTGTCCACATAGCATTATCCTTGGATAACCAGAACCTTTGGTGGCAATTAAATTTCCTACATCGTCTATACGAACATCTTCAAATCCAAAATCATCACACTTGTCTGCCAAAAACTCTGCAAGAGGTTTTTCTGCAAGGGATGGTGTATAGAGCCTTAGAGCCTTTTCTAGTGTCTTTACTGCATACCTTGGTGTGTTTATAATCGAAGAGTCCATTTTTCTATTTTCTCAACTGCATTGCGTAATCAATCATCATTGCTGGTATATTTACGCCAGTAACTCTGACAGTATTTTTGTATTCCGTTGTATTGTTAACTTCGTGAACAACAAGGCCGTTTTCCTTACTTTCCATAAGATCTACTCCTACAATTTGTCCATAAACTGCCTCTTTTGCCTTGATGCAAATATCTTCTAACTCTTTTGTAACTTTAAGCTCCTCTGCTCTGCCGCCAAGAGCCATGTTTGTCTTCCACTGGGTCTCTCCTGAATATCTGTAAATTGCAGCAACAACTCTGTCCCCTATGACTATAGCTCTGATATCTCGAGGTGGTCTGTTGACAAATTCCTCCAAATAATATACTTGATAAATTGGATACATGGTCTCTCTGCTTTCTATTATTGCCTCAGCGGCTTCTTTGTCTTTTAGCATTGCAATCATTCTTCCCCAACTGCCAACAGTTGGTTTTATGACCATTGGATATCCTTTCTTGTCAAGAAGTTCTAATGCGGCCTCTTGTGAAAATGCTACTGCGCTAAATGGCGTGGGTATTCCTTTTTTTAACAAAAGCATATGAGTAAATAATTTATTTCCTGCAAATATGCTGGTGTTCAAAGAATTAATTACATTGACTCCTTTTCCTTCAAGAGCTGCAGTTGAATGAAGACTACGATAATAGCTAACACATCTTTGTATTACGGTGCCATAATCTTCTGGACTCTTATCTAAACTAATTGACAGATTCTTACAGTCAACCATCTTTGCATCGATGCCTTTTTCTTTTGCTGCATCAAAGAGTGCTTTTTCTTCCCACCGGATGGTATCGTAGAGAATCGATAAACCTGAGCTCACTGGCCCCAGTCCTCACCAACAGTTTGTGCTGGTTTTAGATCTAGGCCGGTAGAACCTTTGACAAGTTCAAAACTTGCGCCACAGTCTGGGCAAGTTACAATCTCTCCTTCTATGGAATCCTTTGGAGGGTTGATGTTTGCATCACATTCTAGACATTTCATATTATTTTCCTGTTTGTTCTTTCAGTTCTTTGACATTAATTATCTTTTGTTCGAGTCTATCGTCAAGGGGTATCTCTAGAAGGTCTCCCATTCTTAGGTTCTTCAAACCTGCTGCCACTGATTTTGCATGTTCTTCATTCTGCTCAAGGCCTAGTAATGACATGAGATATGCAGCACCATTCTTTCCTGCAAGTTCTCCGAATACAATTCTTCTTCTGTTCCCTACTACTTTGGGCTCGATTGGCTCGTATGCTGCAGGATTTCTTAAAATGGCAGCCAAGTGTGTTCCTGCCTTGTGTTTGTAAGCAGTTGGACCTACAATTGGCTTTGAATCGTATGGAACTATGGTGGTATACTGTTCGATTAATCTTGAGAGGTCCATGAGCATGTCTAGTCTAAAATTATTTGGGGAATTATACAGGTATGTCAATGCGACTGCAGTCTCTGCAAGTGCTGGTATTCCAGTTCTTTCTCCAATTACATCAATTGTTGTATGAATCTGATCTGCACCACCATCGCATCCTGCTAATGAATTTGCCAAAGCAAGTCCGATGTCATTGTGGCATTG
>JARLFW010000056.1 GCA_031296345.1 Nitrosotalea sp.
AGTTGTGAGCCTGCCCTTGTTGGTTGTATATCGTGCTTCCATGTCGCCTTTATGCCCCATGAAAAATTGTCTATATGCATGAGCAATTTTTCCATTGCTTTCTGCCAGGAGCAGTTGCGTATCAAAATATGCCCGGAGGACATAGGGCCTTGCCTTGATCACGGCTCTTATCGAATCTCTTATCTCCGATGTGATATTTTTTGTCGTGATAAATTTTGTAGCAGATATTTTGTTTCTTCTTAATTCGTATCCTTTTTCAAATACAATAACAGGAGAGCTTGCATCAAGTCTTTCACCGTCTGAGAGTCTCATTTTCAGATATCCCAGAAGATAGTTGCATCCTTCTCTTGGAAGAAATGTAAAGTACTTGTTTTTTGCTTTTGAAATATTTGGTCTTACTGTAATCATTGCAGGAATTTTAGAAAGTGATACTGTGTCATCTTTTATTGCAAGCCCTTCTATATCAGACAGACAGAGACCGTCTGTTGCGTCATAGTTTCCAAGAACCTGCGGACGCAGGCCTGCAAGTGCCATCAAGCTTATGCTTGTTCTTCCACGCGGCCCTGATACATCAAGTATTGATGCAAGCTCTTCCTTTGTTGGAACTCTCTCATCCTGTATCCTTACCGGGATGTCGGCATTTGTTATCTTGATTCTTCTTTTTGGCTGCACATAGTTGAATGCAAGCCATGACCTGATTGCTTTTAGTATTCCATCAGTGTATCCCGGTGCATAATTTTGCGATTCAAGCCATGACACATGGTCAAGCAAAATATTTTCCAAATCCATTATATTTTGTTGTCCAACGCTTACAAGCTCAGCAGGGGTCTTGTCAGTCCTCTTGCAGAAAAGATTCAGTCTTCTTAGTCTTACAGATGCAGTAAGCTTGCTTCCCCTTGCCATGTTCTCATACCATCGCCTGACGTCCTGGTCCTTGAGAAGTTCTTTTGCCGGCCTCATTTGTTTTCGCAGACAAGGATTTGTGTTGAATTTAAGGGGTTTAGAACGGGGTTCCGGATACTGGAGTAAATGGGTCCACAGGGATTTGAACCCTGGATCTTCGCCGTGTAAGGGCGACGTCATAACCGGTCTGGACTATGAACCCAAGCAAGCTCCAATTTAAAATGCATTTAAACTTTGAGAATTATTCAAAATAAAAATGAAGAAATTATACGTTAATTAAATTGCAGATATGTTGGACCTCGTTTTTTTCTCTAGCCCCATAGGATTAGGACATGCAACAAGAGATGTAGTAATATCTCACAATTTGGATGGAATAACAAAGAGATTTGTTAGTGGTGGAACTGCTCCTCAGCTTATCTCACAGAACGGTTTTGATGTAGATAATCTATACAAACCTCCTCCTTTTCAAGTTGAGAATGGTAATCTAAAACAGCCTCTAAAGTGGCTTTTCAAATATTATTCTTATTACAAGGAATGTAAAGTAATCGCATCTCAAATACTTGAAACCTATTCCCCAAAACTTGTCATAAGTGATGAAGATTTTGCATCGCTAGTTGTGGCTCAAGAGAGAAGAATCAAGACAATTTTGGTAACTGATATACTTGAAACAAAATTTGCAAAGGGAATCGGCTCTATAATTGAGAATCAAATGAACAAGTCAATGAAAAAAATAATTAAAAATTGTGATCTTGTAATTTTGCCTGAGAATGGAAAGGACGAGGGAAACATGGTAAGAGTTGGGCCAATAGTTCGTAAAACATTACAATCTCGTGAACAATTAAGAGAAAAATTTGCTTTTCATAAAAAAACAATTGTTGTAAGTATGGGAGGAACAGATTCTGGTAAATTTTTGATAGAAAAAATTCTTAAAGTATATCCAAAAATTGAGTTGGATGTAGAACTTGTTATTGTATCTGGTCCATCGTTTAATTTAGATCTACCACATGTCAGAAATCTAGGATTTGTAAATAACTTGCATGAAGTTGTATTTGCAGCAGACTTGGTCATTTCACTTGCTGGAAAATCCACCATAGATGAATCGAGATATTATGGAACTCCTGGAATATTTATTCCAATAAAGGGTCATTTTGAGCAAGAAGAGAATGCAAAGGAGTGGGGGTACAAACATGATGATATTTTTCAAATAGATAAATTAATCAAGGAAAAGATTAACCAGAAAAGAAATCCGCAGCTTTTTGATGGAGCAAAAAGAGCATCAGATCTTATTAGAGATTTTTTGGCATAGTTATTTTGGTGAAAATTAATGCCAGTGATGATGTTGAAAATATACAATACTTTATAGAAGGAATTGAAGAGAGGAAATCAAGTTTTGGAAAATCTAGTTATTTCAAAATTTGGTGGAAGTGCAGTTGGTGTAGATGGTGTATTAATTCCAACAATCATCAGAAGGATAAATGAGTTAAAAAAAGACTCTAAAGTAATTACAGTATTTTCTGCTCCTCTAACAATATACAATGGAAAACAGAGATCACTTACTGATATTGCACTTGAGATTGGACGCATGGCAGAAAAAGGAGAAAACGTCAGTATTGACATTCTAAAAAAGCCATATCAAAAAATTGTTGAATTAATAGACAAGACATTGCAAAATGATTGTAATAGAATCATCGACTCTTTTCTTGCAAAGGCAGAAGCTGCTTTAGCAGAAACATTGCAAAAAAGAGAATTTGTCAATGAAACCAGGGCAAGATTACTTGCACATTCAGGCGAGGTATTAATGTCGCATGTAATGAATTTTGTCTTGAAAAGTTCTGGAATAAAGTCAGAAGTTATCACCTTTGACATATGGCCTATAATCACAGACAATAATTTAGAATCTGCAAATTTTCTTGCTACCGAGTCTTCAGAGATAATGATCGGTGTTGAAAAATTGCTAGAAGGAAATGATGTTCTAACAATAGGCGGATTTATCGGAAAGACAACAGATGGAATCGAGACAACCTATGAGAGAGGAGGCTCTGATAGAACAGCAGCAGACCTTGGCATCCTTTTTAATAAAAAATACAATACTAGAATTGATTTTGAGAAGGATAGTGCTGTATTATCTGCAGATCCTCGAGTTGTCAAAGAAGAACTAGAAAGTATTACCCATCTCTCATATAATGAGGCAAGAATTGCGGGAATGTTTGGAATGAAGATTCTGGATCCAATTGCGATAAAAGAGATTGTAGAAAACGGTGTAGAAATGCCAATCATGATTACTGACATGGGCAAGCCTGAAAAGATTACAACTATAGAAAGAAAACTTGGAGAAAAAAATGGACATCCACTTAAAATAGTTACTGGGAAAAAAACTTGCGCTATTGTTAGGATTGAAAAAGAGTCTTCTGAAAGATTATTCCATTCACTTGACAAAGATAAGAGATATAGCGAGTTTGTAGTCTTGTCTCCATTTACTAAAGATGATATTGAATTTACAAGAATATTATTTCTAGATGGCGATTATGTCAAGCGCAATGAAAGATACATCTTGGGATTTGATTCATTAGCATCTATAACTTACAATAGAGGTGTCATCACCTTAATTGGAGATGAAATGTGGCGTGTTCAGCAAGTTGCATCAAGGGCAAGCGCTAGAATAGGTGAAGCAGGTTTGAACATTCTCAACATGGATGCCCAGGAAGAAACATCTAGAATCATAATAATAATAGAAGACAGTGGAGACAGCATAGAAAAAGCAATTCGTGCAGTTCATGCTGAAAGATCTAAAATAAAATTTGTTTAACTAAAAATAACATCATCGGAATAATTTTTGTATTATAAAATTAAAACGACGGTTTTACTTTTTTCTTTTTCTGCGTGCAGCTCTTTGATCTGCTTTTCGCTTGTGTTTTCCAGTCTTTCTTAAAACCATATATAAAAATCAGGATAATTTACCAGAATTTCTATCTTTGGTATATCAAAAATTATATAACAATTGACCGCCTACAAGTCCATACCTGTAGGAAGTCAAAGTGGGTTTATTCTTGAGCCTCTTTATCTAGAATCAGCTCGGCGTTACCCAAAACACGCGCTAATTATATTACGATCAAGAAATATTTAGAGTTGATCTATATAGATCACGTATAGGTTCCATTGATTGCCCATAGTACGAGTGCAATTCCAATCAATACATACCACTTGAAGTTACGCTTGTCAAGAAATGCATTCTTGGGTACAAGTTGCCCTTCTGTTGTGGACAGACGAATCTTTCTCATCTCAAATCCATTTCCCACAATACCAATAACAAACAAAGCAACTGAGGCAAATGACAGTATAGGTTGTAGAGACATAGGAAAGTCAAGGATGTTTCCTTGATTTAAAGACAGTCGCGTCTTTCCAGTTATGATAATTCATGTAGATTTGATTAATTCTTTAAATTACCAAACTCTATCTAATTTTGTATGAAAGAGCAAGGAAAGATTTGGATGAATGGTAAACTTGTGGCATACAAAAATGCAAAGGTCCATGTCCTTACTCATGCATTACATTATTCGACCGCCATATTTGAGGGGATTAGATGTTATAACACTCCAAAAGGTCCTATGATTTTCAGATTATCAGAACATGTAGACAGACTGTTCAAGTCTGCAAAAATGTATTCAATGAAAATGCCTTATTCAAAAAAAGAAATTTCAGATGGAATAATCAAGACAGTAAAGGCAAGTAAATTAAAAGAATGTTACATCAGACCAATTGCATATTATGGTCATGGTGTGATGGGTCTTACACCAACTCCAAATAAAGTTGAAGTTGCAATAGCTTGCTGGGAATGGAATCAAGGCGAGTCTAGCGCAGGAAAGCTACGCGGAGCTAGATGTAAAGTATCAAGTTGGCTTAGAATAGATTCAAGATCTCAGCCCATGCAAGCAAAGGCTGCATCAAATTATGCAAATGCTGCACTTGCAAGAGTTGAAGCCCTAAGAGATGGATATGATGAAGCAATCATGCTAAACTATCACGGTAAAGTATCAGAAGGAAGTGCAGAAAATATTTTCATTGTCAACAAGGGCGAGATCTCAACACCTCCACTTAGCGCTGGAATCTTGGATGGAATAACAAGAGACAGTGTCATCAAAATAGCACGTTCTGAGGGATTTACAGTAATTGAAAGAGGTATTGACAGAGAAGACCTCTATGTAGCAGATGAGGTATTTATGACTGGCACTGCAGCAGAAGTAAAATCAGTAACTGAGATTGATAATGTTCCAATTGGAGATGGCAAACTAGGAGAAGTGACTCGTAAGTTACAAGATGCTTTCTTTGAAGCTTCAAGAGGAAAAGATGAACGTTATCTAGAGTGGTTTACTCCAATCTAAAAGTAAAACCTGAAAGATTCAAGTATCCCAAAACAGACATAGAATTTGATGGTACTATCAATGGTTGATCAACACAAGCCAAAGTGTCATCTATGTAGCAATGTGTTTGAGAATTTAGAAGAATTAAGAAAACATCAA
>JARLFW010000007.1 GCA_031296345.1 Nitrosotalea sp.
CATGTTCTTGTATTTCTGTAAACTTGATGTACATAGCTCAGACCTCGTTGGTTCTGGTTTTTCGTAATATTTTTCAGACAAGAATCCTCCGAGAAGAGTTCCATAAGCGAGTAGTTTGATGTCATGTTTTTGGCAAAATGGAGTCATCTTGATTTTAGGTCTCTGGTCTATGATAGAATATTGCACTTGATTTGATACTAATTTGAATCCATTTTCTACCATAATCTCAATTCTTTCCGTATCAAAATTTGTCAGTCCAACATGTCGTATCTTTCCATCATCTTGAAGCTTGAAGAGATGATGTAATGCATCAAGGTAACTTGTATCATTATAATCCCACCAGTGAAACTGGACCAGATCGATTGCTTTTACATTCATTTTTCTAATGGACTTGTCAATATAATGCTCCACAATTGATCTAGTCATTGGACCTGGATTGGGGACAAATTTTGTTAGAGTCTGCATTTTGTCAAGTTCGTCTTTACCCTTTTTCTTTTCAATTCTTCTTCGAAATTCACCGATGTATTCTTCGGCAGGTCCATAAATGTCTGCCATGTCCCATGTAGTAAAACCAGAATCATGGTATGAAAGCATCTCAGAAATGGCAGATTCTGGGTCAATTTTACCATGACCTCCTGCTACCTGCCACATACCGTTTAGGATTTTGCAGATTTGCAAGTCAGATGTTAACTGGTAGGTTTTTTGTGATTGCGACATGCTTGTGGTTTTCTGAAAACTTTACCTTATTTCTCTTTTGATTTTGTTTTAGAATTAGTACGTTTTATCATTGATGGTTACCTCCACTATTTGATAAGTTCGCCAAAAATTTTTGATATCATTATTTGGCCACTGCCACACGAAGTGCATTTTTCCATTGTTTTAAAGATATAGTCACCTTCTTTGAATTGTCGCTTGTTAGTTTTATTGCAACTAGTACATTGCTCAATTGAATACGGATCAAGTACTTCCTTCTTTTTTCTAAAGATCATTGTGCAACTCCAACGGTATTTCCAACTCCGATAACTAGAGCACATTGGTCTTTTGATGTGTTAGCCCTGATAATATCATAAATTTGAGATGAGACTATATCAGAAGAGTCAGCAATCTCTTTTTTCATCAGAGTGATTGCTTCTTTAATTGATTGTTTTATCACAATTGCATATATCGGAATATTGTGCTTTGTTGCAATCTCTTCTATTTGGAATCTTTCAGTGCCAATTCCTCCAATTGCTGCTCCAAATCCTTGTGCAATAGAGCCAGTATCTTCACCTTCGAGCTTTAGTGCAGCATCAACCATCACGATTATGTCAGGTTTCTTTTCAGCAAGAATTTTCTCAAGTGCATCAGCAGGCCTTCCAACTGTTGCAGCAGGTCCTTCAGCTTTCATGAAACAAAGTTTTCTTCCTTCAAAGTCTTTTTCACTCCATACAGTCTCAAATGCAATTGATTTTTTTTCTGTATCAAGCATCATTTTTCCAACAATCATAGGACCTATTCCATCTCCAATTGGTTGTCCTTGTTTGAATGCAGACACTGCAATCTTGAGTGCTTCTGCTTCTTCCATAATAAAAGGCATCATCATTTGTAAAGGTAAAATTAATGGAAAGTTATTTTGCTTCTTTGCAGTTAGGAAAAAGTGTCTTACCATTTTGTATAACAATTGCAATGTAGCTACTGCTTCCAAAATGTTAGTAATCTTACTTATTTCCAGATGACTGATATTTTGGGATAGACTTTTGACTTGGTCTCTAGTGGAATCTTCTCTCGTTCTCATAATATGTCTAATTTTTGGAACAATTCCGTTAGGATCCATATCTGATGGCATTATTGTAAAGTATTCAAAAAATCTATCAAGTTTTAACGTAGGATCTTCAGAAGGTTTTAGAGTGTTTTTTATATAATCAATTAGTTCTTTTCTAGTATCGTCTCTATAAGATTTCAATTTTTCAAGCCCCCTGTTAATGTCAGAGGAAGTTATGTAAAGCTGAATTCTTTGCCCATACAACATAAAAATAAAGATAGGCACAATCCAAACCATCCACATTAGTGGGTTAGAATTATCACTAGAGCTGAAAAGCTTGTCTAGACTTGTTGCATTAAAATCCAATAACAAAAAGAACTTTTTTTGCCAAATTAAGTCTTTCAAAAAATTAAATCATTTTAAACATATGTTACTCACATACTGTCATGAATGCAAATGAAATAGGAGTTAGATTATCTAAAATAGTAAAATGTACTGTTTTATGGGATAATTACACTCGAAATTTTTATTCAGTAGATTCAAGTTCATACATCTCAAGGCCATCAGTTGTAGTTATCCCTCGTAATGAATCAGATATAATCAAAATTATACGATTTGCAAAAAGATACCAAATTTCAGTAACTCCCCGGGGAGCAGGAACCGGACTTGTCGGTAGTGCTTTAGGAAGAGGCATCATAATAGACATGAAAAATATTGATGAGATAAAACTTGGAAATAATTTTGTCAAAGTGGGCACAGGAGTTTTCAAGGGACATCTTGATAAAATATTGGAAAAACATGGTAGGTTCATAGGCCCAAATCCTTCCATAGGTCCATTCTGCACTATAGGAGGAATGATTGGAACCAATGCTAGTGGGACTCACTCTTTGAAATATGGTAG
>JARLFW010000057.1 GCA_031296345.1 Nitrosotalea sp.
GGTCTTCGTATAATTCTGGAGTGTAACCAATTGGAATCCATCCGTCCCCGTATTTGCCACAAAGTGCAAGTGTTCTTGGTGCGCCTGCTGCCATGTAGATTGGTGGTGCTGGTTGACGAATACTTTTTGCTTGTAAACATGCTTCTTCTAACTGGTAAAATTCACCCTTGAAGTTTACTCTGTGATCTGGTGATGATTGGTAAAGTAATTTTATAACTTGTAATTGTTCTTCAAATCTTCCAACTGGTTTATCCCACTGGATCTTGAATTCTTTGAGATTTTGTGCCTCTCCTGCTCCGATACCTAACGTTCCTCTTCCATGAGAAACTCTGTCAAGTGTGATTGATGCTAGTGCAATGTTTGATGGATGTCGTCTGACTGCATCTGTAACACATGTACCCAATTCTACCTTGTTTGTAACTGCCGCAATTGCAGACAGCATAACCCATGGATCATTAACTACTGCCTTGTCCCACTGGGGAACATTACTGTGGTCCATATACCAAATAGAATCATATCCTGTCTTGTCAGCTAAAATACAAGCAGTAATGATCTGGTCTTCATTTAGCCCCAGTCGCGCGACGTTGAGTCCTTGCTGAATTCCAAATTTTAGCATTCTATCCGAAATCCTCACATTAGTCAATTCTTTGATATATTTAAGTTTAGACTGAAAATCATAAGAAAAGAAAATTTAGAAAATAGATTTAGAGTCTACCGTCTACAATGTCCTTTAGGAGTTGGACAACATCTTGCTTTGTCACTGGAATTGGGTTTGGATCCAAGTGACCCTTGTCAGTCATGACGACATCAGCTGCCTCCTCATACGGTGTCTTTAGTGGCAGTTTGTCAAACTTTAGTTTCTCAATTACTTCTTTGAATTTATCATAGAAGATGGACTTGTTGAATTTGTGGGCTACTGTTGTACACGATGATAGCGAATATCCATGTGGTACACCTTCATTTGAAAAGACATACGATAGAGCATGTCCCAAAGTAGTTGATGCGTTTCCAAATCCTATTCCAGATAGCATGGAGCCAAATGGATAGTTTTCAGGCTTGTTGTTCATTATTGCATCATACAGTACATCAAATGCTGACTTGCACAGCATTTTTGTAAATTCATTTCCACGTTTACTGTCATATCCTTCTGTGGCTTGAGCACATGCATCACAGACAGAGTTTTTGACAATTGCCTCTGGAGTTCCATCCATAAAGTATGCATCAATTACTGCCATGTCTGCCAAGAATTTCTCATCTTGCAATAGTTTTTTCTTTCCTTCAAATTTTAGCACACAGTAAGTTGTCATCTCTGCACCTGTTCCAAATGTTGTTGGAATGAGTATCTTTGGAATCTTCATCTCCATTCCGGCATACTTTGCAACATCAAGTGAGCTTCCTCCGCCCAGGCCTATGATTGCAGATGGGTTCTTTGGTTTGAATTCTGCCATAACTTTGTTTACTGTTTCAATTGATGGCTCTGGTTCTACTTTATCATATAACATATAATCTTGAATCTTCATTCTGCCAAGCCACCTTGCTGATACTTCTGGAGGTGCGGTAGTTACAACAAGGGCATTTTTTGGATATTGCGTTTCGGACAAGGCATCTTTTCCGAAATTAATTGTCTTTGGCATTCTAACTGTATTCATAAAAAAATTAAACCTTCAACAATTATTATACTATTGCCTTTTTTATAACAAAAATTCGTATTTACTATACCTGAATTATTCCTGATGTGATAAGATATTGTATTCCCTTTACAAATGTAGCATCGTCAATGTCTCCTGTTGCCCAATATCCAGCATTGTTTTTGACCCATGCTGGAATTGCAACACCTGGTTTTGCCTGACCGCTCTGTGTTGGTGGGATTGTAATGATTCCCTGTTTTATCATGTACTGGATCCCTTGTGCAAATGTAGAATCATCAATTGCACCATCATGCCAGTATTTGGCGTTGTTTTTGACCCAACTTGGAATCTGAATTGTACTAGTCTGATTTGAGCCAGTTGTGGTACCTCCTCCAACGTTTAGATCAAATGTCGCAGTCTCTGGAGGAATTGGCTGAAAGACTAGTCCTTCTATGTCTACTATGACTTGATAAGTGCCAGCAGTTTGAAATTGAAACGGAATGCTTACTGCACCTTCTGCGGTATGTGTAATTGGAATTCCACCTATTTGATTTCCTGACTGCATTATAGAAATTTTGTAATCTACATGTGGCTGTAAGGCATTAGTTTGTTTGTTTATGAAATTGAGTTTTATCAGAGTCTGGTCTCCAGGATTTGGTGTGGCAGGATCTGTTGTAAAACCTACATTGATAGTTCCTGCACTAGTTGGTTTTACTACAATGTCAGCATAAGCTGGAATTACTAATATTGCAAAGACTGCTAAAAATACAAAGTATTTTGTTTCCATATTCAATTATCCTTGTATTATACCATATATAAAAAAAGTGTAGCAAAGGTAAGGAGTCCTTAAATTACTTTTTCTTACACTGATAAAAAGACTCAAAATTAAGCAATTCTTCTTAGATATTTGATGACAATAAATGATAATTAGAAATTTTAAATTACTCTCTACAACTACTGCAAAGAAATATTCTCTGTCAATAATAGAGGCAGGTCTTCAATCTGCATTACCTAGCGTACAACTTGAGACGATAGTTTTTCATGATCACCTGACTGTATTGGGGAAAAAGTATGATCTTAAAAAATATGATAATGTGTTTGTTGTTGCAATGGGTAAAGCGGCATACTCTATGACAGAATCTGTAAATTCGCTTACTAGGATAACCCACGGATTGATAGTTGTTCCAAAGAAAACAAAGACTGGGTTTGGTAAAAATTTTAAAGTAATTCAAGCTGGACACCCACTGCCCAACAAAAATAGTGTGGTTGCAGCAAAAAAGATACTTGAATTTCTTAAAGATGTAAAACCTAAAGATTTTGTTATTTTTCTAATATCTGGAGGTACGTCGTCTTTAGTTGCACTACCTGATGGTATAACACTCAAGGAGAAAC